>DASUAC010000570.1:0-5186 GCA_035763985.1 Jatrophihabitans sp.
CCCGGCACCGACACGTGCGTTCGCCGGGCCGGCGGCAGCTGCGTCAGTCCAGCACCAGCACGTCCAGCGCGGCGAGCCGGTCGGCTTCGGCCAGCATCTCGATGCCGATGATCCGATCCTCGGCCACGGTGAAGGCGAAGACCACCATCGTCTTGCCGCCGTGCGCCCAGATCAGGCCGGGTACGCCGTCGATCAGCGCCGGCTGGGCCGCCTTGGCCCGGCCGGCGAAGGTGGTCGCGACGGCCGAGGCGCCCACCGTCTCGCGCGGCGTGCTGGCCAGCAGCGGTGCGCCGTCGGTGCGCAACACCACGTCCGGATCGAGCAGTTCCAGCAGCGCATCGAAATCGCCGTTGCGGGAGGCGGCCAGGAACGCCTGCACGATCGCCCGCTGCCGGCCGGCGTCGGCGTCCGGCAGTTCGGAGGTGCCCTGCACCCGGCGGCGGGCCCGGCTGGCCAGCTGCCGGGCCGCGCCCGGCGACCGTCCGACGATCGGGCCGATCTCCTCGAACGGCACCGCGAACATGTCGTGCAGCACGAAGGCCAGTCGCTCGGACGGCGCCAGCCGTTCCAGGATCACCAGCAACGCCGGGCCCACCGAGTCGGCCAGCAGCGCCTCGTACTCCGGGTCACTGCCCTCCACCGTGCCGGCGGTGGGCACCTTGTCCGGCAGTTGGTCGTCCAGCGGCTCCTCCCGCCGGGACTTGCGCGAGCGCAGCATGTCCAGCGACACCCGGGCGACCACCGTGGTCAGCCAGCCGCCGAGGTTCTCCACCTCGCTGGTGTCGCTGCGGGACAGCCGCAGCCACGCTTCCTGCACCGCGTCGTCCGCCTCGGTGAGCGAACCCAGCAGCCGGTATGCCACCGCCTGCAGGTGGGTGCGGTTCTCCTCGAATCGGTCGGCCAGCCACTCGGGTCGATCCATCTGTCACATTCCTCCGTCGCGATCCGTCATTGCATTGACCGCTGAAAGTCAGTCGATGTGACAACGATAGGCGAGGGAGCTTCGAAATGAGGTCGAGTCACCGCTCCCGGGAAGGCCCGGAGCAGGCACCGACGACCTCGACACCGAAGCCGGCGTAGCTGGCAGTGGGGCCGGTTCGACCGGCCTCGGACAAGCATTTTGCGCTTAACACAAAGGGCATCCGGCCATCGAGGCATGCCCCTGACAGGTGTGCGCAGCAGGTTGGACCAAAGGAGATCTCCTCATGCGCCGTTGGGCGGAATTCGTGTTGACCCACCGCAAGCTGGTGGTGCTGTTCTGGATAGTGGTGTTCGTCGTCGGCGGATCGGTGTCCGGCGCGGTCTCCAAGAAGGTGACCTTCGACTTCTCGCTGCCCGGCCAGCCCGGCTCGAACGCGGCCAAGAAGATCAACCAGCTGTTCGCCAGCGGCGGCTACAACGCGCCGTACGTGCTGACGGTGACGCTGCCCGCCGGCCAGTCGGTGGCCGAGCACGCCGACCAGGTGGCGGCAACCTTCAACGCGGTGCAGACCCGGGTGCCGCAGGTGCGGGTGGTCGACCAGGCCAACACCGGCGACGCCGCCTTCACCACCTCCGACGGACGTACCTCCTACGCACTGGTCTTCTACCACTACGACAACAAAACCGCGAAGATGCCGGACGCGCAGGTGAAGCAGGCGCTCGAGGGCGCCAAGCCGGCCGGCAGCACGATCGGCATCACCGGTGAGGACGTGCTGGCCAAGAGCCAGGGCTCGGCCGGGCCGGGCGTGGCGACGCTCAGCTTCATCGGCGGCCTCGGCGCACTGCTGGTGCTCGCCTTCGTCTTCGCCTCGCTGCTGGCACTGCTGCCGCTGGTGATCGCGGTGGTGTCGATCATGGCCTCGTTCCTGGTGCTGTACCCGCTCACCTTCGTCGGGCACTTCTCGGCCCTGGTGGAGTACCTGATCGCGCTGGTCGGGCTCGGCGTGGCGATCGACTACTCGCTGCTGGTGGTGACCCGGTGGCGGGAGGAACGCGCGGCCGGCCGGGACAACCACGATGCGGTGAAGGCCGCGATGGACACCGCCGGGCACGCGGTGCTGTTCAGCGGAATCACGGTGGCGATCGGCCTGCTGTCGCTGCTGGTGCTGCCGGTGCCGTTCCTGCGCAGCGTCGGGGTCGGCGGCTTCCTCATCCCGCTGGCCAGCGTGGCCACCACGCTCAGCCTGACCCCGGCCATCCTGGGCGGCATCGGCCCGCGGGTGGACTGGCCGCGGCGCAAGCCGAAGACGCTGAGCCGGCGCTGGAGCAGCTGGGCCGGCGCGGTGGTCCGTGGCCGCTGGCTGGCGGCCGGGGCGTCGCTGGTGCTGCTGGCCGTCCTGGTCGGTGCGTTCTTCACCATGAGGATCGGCCAGTCCTCGACCGAGTCGCTGACCAAGAGCGGACCGGCCTACCAGGCGCTGCAGACCTTGAAGAGCGGCGGTGTGCCGACCGGCACGCTCACCCCGATCGAGGTGCTCGCCAGCTCCGACCAGGCCAAGTCGGTGGCCACCGCGCTCGGCAAGGTGGACGGGGTCGACCGGGCGGTGGTGGCCACCGACCCGGCCAACAACCGGGACGGCAAGACCGTCGTGGTGGTGATCCCGAGCAAGGAGACGGTGAACTCCAAGAGCATCGGTACGGTCAAGCGGGTCAAGAGCGCGGCCCAGAACCTGCCCGGCGTGCTCGGGGTGACCGGCGTCGGTGCCGCACAGATCGACTTCCTGCACGGGGTGTACGGCAACTTCCCGCTGACGCTGACCGTCATCGCGGTGCTCACCTTCATCCTGCTGGTCCGCGCGTTCCGCTCGCTTCTGCTGCCGCTGAAGGCGGTGTTGCTGAACCTCGTCTCACTCGGCGCGACGTACGGCCTGCTGACGCTGTTCTGGCAGGACGGGCACGGCTCGGGGCTGTTCGACATCGCCAAGACCGGTGCCATCACGTTCTGGATACCGCTGATCGTGTTCGCGTTCCTGTACGGCCTGTCGATGGACTACGAAGTGTTCATCCTGGCCCGGATGCGGGAGGAGTACGACCGGACCGGCTCGACCGAGCAGGCCGTGGTCGGCGGCATGGGCCGGACCGGGCGGCTGGTGACCAGCGCCGCGCTGATCCTGTTCCTCGGCTTCGCGGCGATGGCGGCCGGTCCGGGCACCGACCTGAAGGTGATGGCGACCGCTCTCGGCTTCGGCATCCTGCTGGACGCGACCATCATCCGGTCGCTGCTGGTGCCGGCGCTGGTGTCGCTGTTCGGCTCCTGGAACTGGTACCTGCCGGACGGGCTGGCCCGGCTGCTGCGGGTGCCGGCGTCCCGGCCGAGCCCGGCCGCCGCCGAGGTCGGCAGCGTGCCGCCCGAGCCGGTGTCCGCCCGGTGAGGTGAATGAGCTGGTACGACCGGTGGCCACCGGCCGTACCGATGCGGAGGTCCGGGCCAGCCCGTCACTGGCCCGGGCCTTCCGTCCGTTCGCCCGGTGCGCTATCCGTTTGTTCGCCCGGGTGCGCTACCGGTTTGTTCGCCCGGGTGCGCTATCCGGCAGCTCGACCGCGTTGTGTACACAACGTTGTCATGCCCGGGCAGCCGGTCCGTGGGTGATGTCAGCGGTGAGTGAACCCCTCAGCCGTGGGTGATGTAGGACTCCAGTTGCGCCTGGGTCTGCTCCAACTCGCGCAGCCGGGCCGCCACCACGTCGCCGATCGAGACGATGCCGGCCAGCTCCTCGCCGGCCAGCACCGGCAGGTGCCGGATCCGGCGCTCGGTCATCAGCATCGCGATGTCCTCCAACTGGTCCTCGGCGGTGCAGGTGACCAGGTCGCGGCTCATCAGCTCGGAGATCGGCTGCTCGAGCGTCGCCGTGCCCGCCTCGGCCAGTCGCAGTACCACGTCACGTTCGGAGATGATGCCGATCGGACGCCGGTCGGCGACCACCACCACGGCACCGATGCCGTGCTGGGCCAGCAGCTGCAGGAACTCGTTCACGGAGGTGGTCGGGGCGGTGGTGACCACCGCTGACCCCTTGCGATCGATAATTCCGGAGATCTTCACATCCGCCTCCTGGATGGCGCACCTGCCGGGTCCGGCATCGGGTGGTTGTTGTCAGCATGCTTGAAAATAGCCAGGATCGGGCGTTGCTGGAAGGGCTTGCAGGTGCGCCGGAATGGATCCATTACCGGTACCGGAAACCATCCAGGAAACGGCGGAAAACCCCACCCTGGCGTGGTAATGGCGGCGCGGCCGGCGGCGCCGACACCCGCTGCCGGGCGATCGGCTGGTCGTAGTCGGTGCGGGCGATGGCGTCCACTATCTGTGCCTCGTCCCAGTCCTCGGAGCCCTCGATGTCCGGTACATAACCGACCAACACCCCGTCCCGCATCACCTGGGCCTCCAGGCCGGCGGTGCCGTCGGTGTCCCACTCGGCCTCCCGGCCGTCACCGAGCGCGATCCGCACCCCGAACCGGTACACATTGGCCCGGGCCACCTGGGCGTCGATGCCGCGGTCGCGCAGGGCATCGACCACTCGGCGGGCTCTGTTCTCCTCCATGCCTTCACAGTACGAAACGCTGGGCACGTCCGGTGCCGGAACTCCGGTTCGCAGCCGGCCGCTCGGCCCGCCATCGAGCCGATCCGCAGCCCGATGATAGAAGTACGTGCGAACATAGGGATAACGCACGCCGCACCATCGGTCCGCGGAACCGTCCATTCGGCTCACCACCCCCGAGCCGGCGACGGGAGGCGGACGAAGTAGATCAATCGGAGCACGACGCCACGCGGCGATCCCGCGGACGGCGTACTTGAGGCGAGGAGCGCAGATGTCGCTGCACCACGGAGTCCCCCCGGAGCCGGATCTGGTCCAGCTCCTGACCCCGGAAGGGATCCGGGTGGAGCATCCGGACTTCCCGCTTTCCATCACCGACGACGAGCTGAAGTCGCTGTACCGCGACCTGATCCTGGTCCGCCGCTTCGATGCCGAGGGCACCGCGCTGCAGCGGCAGGGAGAACTCGGGCTGTGGGCGTCCTGCCTCGGCCAGGAGGCCGCCCAGGTCGGCGCCGGCCGGGCGATGCGGGTGCAGGACATGGCGTTCCCGACCTACCGTGAGCACGGCGTGGCCTGGTGCCGCGACGTCGATCCGGTGACCCTGCTCGGCATGTTTCGCGGGGTCAGCCTGGGCGGCTGGAACCCGAACGAGAACAACTTCAATCTCTACACGAT
>DASUAC010000571.1:0-2004 GCA_035763985.1 Jatrophihabitans sp.
GTAGCCGGTCTGGGTCGGCAGGTCGAAGGCGACCGACAGGCCGGTCTGACCCTTGGCCAGTTTCCGCCGGTACAGCGCGTTGGACTCGGCCGGGCTGGAGTGCCCGGCGTACGTGCGCATCACCCAGGGGCGATCGCGCTCTCCCCGCGTCGGAGTGCCCATCCTGTGAGTGTTGCGCACCGGCGTTACCGATGCGCAGCGATGTGGCTCAGTTCGCACGCCGGACGGCCGCCGACTGCCGATCTTCATAACTTCCGGTCGCCATGGCGGCCGCTAGCTCTGAAGATCGCGCTGCAGGCGTCCTAGTAGCTGTAGAAGCCGCGGCCGGTCTTGCGGCCGAGGTCGCCGGCCAGCACCATCCGCAGCATGGATTCCGGCGGCGCGAACTTCGAATCCCGCGTGTCGGCGTAGATGTTCTGCGAGGCGTGGCACATGATCTCCACCCCGGTCAGGTCCAGGGTGGCCAGCGGGCCCATGGTGTGGCCGAAGCCGAGCTTGCAGGCGGTGTCGATGTCCTCGGCGCTGGCCACGCCGGATTCCAGCAGCCGGACCGCCTCGTTGCACAGCGCGGCCAGCAGCCGGGTGGTCACGAAGCCGGCCACGTCCCGGTTCACCACGATGCAGGTCTTGCCGACCCGCTCGGCGAATTCCCGGGCCACCGCCAGCGCCCGGTCCGAGGTCTTGTAGCCACGGACCAGCTCACACAGCGCCATCATCGGCACCGGCGAGAAGAAGTGGGTGCCGACCACCGACTCCGGACGGGTGGTGGCGGCCGCGATCTGGGTGATCGGGATCGCCGAGGTGTTGGTGGCCAGCACCGTCTCCGGGCCGCAGATCCCGTCCAGCGTGGCGAACAGCTCCTGCTTGACGGCCACATCCTCGAACACCGCCTCGACCACCAGGTCGGCGTCGGCCGCCGCCTCCAACTCGGTGCTGGTCCGGATCCGGCCGAGCGCCGCGGCCATGTCGTCCTCGGAGATCCGGCCCTTGGCGGCGAACCGGGCCAGCGACTGGCCGATACCGTCCAGCCCGCGCCGCAGCGCGTGTTCGGTGATGTCGCGCAGGGTCACCTCCAGGCCGGCCACCGCCGCGACCTGGGCGATGCCCGAGCCCATCAGTCCCGCTCCGATGACCGCTACCCGCTGTGTCATGCCGACCGGATCCCCTTCTGCTGCCTGATGTGTTCGCATCCGCCGTTCTCGGGCACGATATCTGTTGACGGATGCCGGATCGGTCGACGGGTGGCGAGGAGGTGCCGGGCAGTGGGCTTCGATCTCGGGGTGCTGGTCTGGATCGCCGGCATCATCGTGCTGCTGACGCTGATCATGCGCTGGGTGTTCGCCCCGTCGTCGCGGCCGCACACCGGCCGGCCGCAGCGCGGTCCGGACGCCGACCTCGGCCTGCTGGTCGCGGTGGTCCGGCAGAGCCCGCGCAGCGACGCGCTGCGGGTGAAGGACTTCCTGTCCACCCAGGGCATCCGCTGTTCGATGTCGCGGCTGGACCGGGACAGTTACGACGTGCTGGTCTTCGGCCGGGACGAGCCACGGGCCCGGGACCTGCTGGACGGCCGGGCCGCCGAGTGAGCCGGGGCCGCCGAGTGAGCCCGGCCGCCGAGTGAGCCGGGCGCCGGTTCCAAGCCACGCGGCCTAGATTGAAGCCATGGCCGTCCACCTGACCCGTATCTACACCAAGACCGGCGACACCGGCACCACCGCGCTCGGCGACCTCAGCCGGGTGGCCAAGACCGACCCGCGGGTGGCCGCGTACGCCGACTCGGACGAGACGAACGCCGCCCTCGGTGCCGCGCTGGCGCTCGGTGCGCTGCCCGAGCCGATCGCCGCGGTGCTGCGCCGGCTGCAGAACGACCTCTTCGACCTGGGCGCCGACCTGTGCACCCCGATCCGGCCGGATCCGAAGTACCCGCCGCTGCGCATCACCGAGGCGTACGTGAGCCGGCTGGAGGGCTGGTGCGACGAGTTCAACGCCGGGCTGACCGAGCTGCGC
>DASUAC010000572.1:0-5750 GCA_035763985.1 Jatrophihabitans sp.
ACGATCCGCAGCAGCGCGCCCCGCCGGGCGGGCGCCCCAGGCCCCCGCGCGGTGCTCGGCGAGACCTCCAGCCGGCTCATTCGGCCAGCCTTACCGCGAACCGCCAGAGGGTCAGCTTGACCCCGATCAACGCCGGCACCACCAGGAACAGCAGGTGCACCAGCGCCAGTCCGGGCGTCAGCGACCCGACGCCGGACGACAGGTGCAGCGGGCCGAGCGCCAGCCACCGGGACAGCTCGGTGGCGTGCCAGAGCGGCGAGATCCAGGCCAGCACCCGGAACCAGTGCGGCAGCGCGCTGATCGGGTAGAACGTGCCGGAGAACAGGAACATCGGCATCACCACGAACCGGAAGATGCCGGCGAAGCTGCCGCCCTCGTCCCGGACGGTGGCCGAGAAGGCGGCCAGCGGAGTGGCCAGCGCCAGCGCGCCGATCGTCGCCACCGGGATGCACAGCAGCGCACCGGCCGTCCGCCAGCCGCCGAAGCAGGCCACGACGGCCAGGTAGATGGTCGCCGACAGCGTGATCTTGACGCTCATCCAGCACACCGTCCAGCCGGCGATCTGCCGGGACGTCAGCGGGGTGGCGTTCATCGCGAAATAGATCCGCTGGTACTTGAATCCGCCGTGCAGGATCGGATAGGTGGCCTCGCCGACCGCGATCTGGATCGCGGTGGCGGCGACCAGGGCCGGGGCAATGAAGCTCAGGTAACTGGTGCCCAGGCTGTTCGCGCCGCCGTTGTGGTTGACCACCCCGCCGAGCCCGACCCCGAGTGCGAGCAGGTAGGCGATCGGAGCCAGCAGCTGGGACAGCAGCGAGACCTTGAGGTAGCGCCGGTCCGAGATCATCGAGGCCGTCAGCAGCGCCCGGTAGCCACCGCCGGCCGGCCGGACCAGGTGGCCGGTACGAACGCCGTCGGTGAGCTGCTCAGTCGACAAGGCTGCGTCCGGTCAGGGTGAGGAAGACGTCCTCCAGGCTGGCACGCCGGACCAGGCTGGACACCGGCCGCAGCCCGCGCTCGTGCACCATCCGGACCGCCTTCTCGCCGTCGGCGACGTAGAGCAGCACCCGGTCGGCCAGCACCTCCACCCGCTCGCCCAGATCCCCGACCTGGCCGGCGGCCTGCTCGTTCTGGCCGACCCCGAACCGCAACTCGGCGACCTCCCGGCTGGCGTACCGGGCGATCAGTTCGGCCGGCGAGCCCTCGGCGGCGATCCGGCCGCCGTCCATCACCACCAGCCGGTCGCACAGCTGCTCGGCCTCGTCCATGTAGTGGGTGGTCAGCACCAGCGTCACGCCCTGGTGCTTGAGCCGGTACAGCCGATCCCACAGCACGTGCCGGGCTTGCGGATCCAGGCCGGTGGTGGGCTCGTCCAGCAGCAGGATCTCCGGGTCGTTGATCAGCGAGCGGGCGATGGTCAGCCGGCGCTTCATGCCGCCGGACAGCGGCTCCACCTTGTCCCGGGCCCGGTCGGCGAGCTGGGCGAAGTCGAGCAGCTCCTCGATCTTGCCGCGCAGCGTCCGGCGGCCGATGCCGAAGTACCGGCCGTAGATGTAGAGGTTCTCCCAGACGGTCAGCTCCATGTCCAGGTTGTCCTGCTGCGGCACCACGCCCAGCCTGGACCGGATCGCCGGACCGTCCACCGCCGGGTCCCGGCCGAGGATCCGCAGCGAACCGGCGGTCACCGGCGACACCGCGGCGATCATCCGCATGGTGGAGGACTTGCCGGCGCCGTTCGGGCCGAGGAAACCGAACGACTCGCCGCGCGCCACCGAGAAATCGATCGCGTCCACCGCGGTGAACCGGCCGAACGACTTGGTCAGCCGGTGCGCATGGATCAACGGGCTGGTGCCGTCGGCAGCGGTGTCCGGATCCACTTCACGAGATTACCGAGCCACTCCGACAACTGCTTTCGATTAACCCGATTGACCCGGTTGCTGGAGGGCGAACCGCTCCAGCACGGTGTGCCGGGCCGGGCCGCCGCCGAGCTGGGAGGAGAACAGCAGCACCTCGCTGACCTGCCAGCCGGTGCTGGCGTACAGCGCGAAGACCCGCAGCCACCGGGTGACGTCCAGCGGCCGGCCGAGCCGGGCCAGCGTCAGATGCGGCCGGAACTCACCGCCCTCCACCTGGGTGCCGGCCCGGCCGGCCGCCGAGCGCAGGTTGGCCGCCAGGTGCGACAACTCGGTGAGGTCGCCGGCCAGGCCGGCCCAGAGCACCCGGGCCCGGGCCGCGTTGGGGAACGCGCCGGCCCCGGCCAGTTGCAGCCCGAACGGCGGCCGGCTCGCCGCGGTCTCGGCCAGCCGCTCGACCAGCCCGTCCAGCTTGTGGTCGGTCACCGAGGGCAGGAAGGCCAGCGTGATGTGCCACTGCTCGGGCCGGCTCCAGCGCAGCGGGCTGTCCACGTCCCGGCGCGGTTCCACGAAACCGGCCAGGTCCTCGAGCACCTGCTCGGGCGGTTGCACCGCGACGAACATCCGCATCGGTACATTTTGCAGCCTCTAGACTTCGGCCATGACCGTGGCGTCCGACCGCGACTACCGGCGCGACTTCTACCGTGCGGTGGAGCAGCGCCAGGCGACGGACGCCCGGCAGGGCCAGTTCTACGTCCCGATCTACGACCACCCGATGCTCAAGCCGCAGGACGTGGTCTCCACCCTCAAGGACGGCATCGAGTTCAGCGTCGGCCGGTCGGTGCAGATCCTGTCCGGCTTCCGCGGCTCCGGCAAGACCTCGGAACTGCTGCGGCTGCAGGGCGAACTGCGCCGGGACGGCTTCGCCGTGGTGTACCTGGACATCGAGGACTACTTCAACACCGAGCTGCCGGTGGAGAGCGCGTCCTTCGAGCTGGCGCTGGCGGCCGGCTTCGCCGAGGGCGCGCAGTCCCAGCAGGCGCTCAAGCCGGGACGCGGCGACTACTGGAGCCGGCTGCGCACCTTCTTCAGCCGGATCGACGTGGAGGTCGGCCTCCGGACCGGGCTGCTCGACGTGAAGGCCTCGCTGCGGGACGACGCGACGTTCCGGGCCCAGATCCGGCACGCGCTGAGCACCAACCGGCGCAAGTTCCGGGAGGAGCTGCACAACTTCTTCGCCGAGTCGGCCGCGGCCATCGACAACCCGCTCGGCGTGGTGTTCATCGTGGACTCCATCGATCACTTCCGGGGCCGTGCCGAGCGGTTCCAGGAGGTGCGGGAGTCGGTCGAGATGCTGTTCAGCGAGGGCGTGGAGGATCTGGAGCTGCCCGGCCTGAACGTCATCTACACGGTGCCGGTGTACGTCCAGCCGGCGTTGGGACTGCGCCGGGACGTGCTCAACATCAAGGTCGCCGAGAAGGACGGCACGCCGTGTGAGGCCGGCCTGCAGGCGCTGCGGGAGGTACTGGCCAAGCGGGCGCCCGGCGGGGACATGGAGCGGTTGCTGGGCCGGGACGTGGACCGGGTGCTGGCCGGCTCCGGCGGCCTGATCCGGGACCTGCTGCGGCTGGTCTCCGAGATCGCCCTGGTGGCCACCGCGCTGCCGGTCAGCCAGGCCGAGCTGATGCGGGCCGAGTCGACCGTCCGGGCGAACATGCAGCTGTCGCTGTCCCAGGAGCAGCTGGTGATCCTGCGCGGCGTCCGGGCGAAGAACGAGCTGATCCCGACCAAGGACGGCTGGCCGGACGCCACCGACCTGATGGCGCGCGGCGCCGTGCTGCGCTATCCGAACGGTCAGCAGCCCTGGTTCGGCGTGCATCCGCTACTGCTACCGCTGCTGGACGAGGTGACATGACCGGCCGGGGTGGCGCCGGACCGGCCGATCAGACGGTCGACGTCACCGAGGCCTGGCTCGACCTGCAGCGGCACCTGGAATGGACCTACGGGCTGCCGTCGCTGCCGTTCCTGCTGTCCGACTCGGCCACCGCGCTGGACGAGGTGCTGGTCCGGGTGCGGGTGTTCGCCCGGCTGCACGGCCGGCCGCTGCGCGAGCTGACCGTCACCGGCGACCGGACGGTGCACCGGCAGCTGCGCTCGTTGCTGCCCGGCGCCGGGATCGCCTGGCTCACCGTCCGGGCCGACGAGCGGCCGGGCGAGCGGCAGCTGTGGTTTCGGCTGCTGACCGCGCTGAACGAGCTGCGCAGTACGGTCAACCGCGGCTTCCAGGGGGCGGTGATCATCGCCGGGCCGTCCTACGTCGCCGAGCTCGCCGCGACCGAGGCAGGTGACCTGTGGTCGGTGCGCTCGTTCGCCCGGACCATCGCGCCGGCCGGCCCGGTCGGCGGGGCCGACGTCCGGTCCCGGCGCGCCGACCACGGTCACGAGGCCAGCAGCAACCAGGCCAGCGGCACCATCGACCCGTCCCACCGGGGGCCGGCCACCCGGGACGTGCTGACGCTGATCGCCGAGTCGAACCGGCAGTCGGTGCGCGGCGAGGTGGCCGAGGCGTTCCGCACCCTGGCGGCCGCCGCCGAGGTGGCGCAGGACGAGTCGCCGACCGTCCGGGCCCGGGTCCGGTTGGCCCAGATAGACCTGGCGATCGGCGTGGAGGACTGGGCCCGGGCCCACCAGTTGCTCAGCGAGCCGGTGGAGCCGGCGGTCGCGCCGGAGCTTGCCGAGATCATCTCCGATCGCCGGGGCGAGGTCGCCGTCCGGTTCGGTGACTGGGTGGGCGCGGCCGCCGCCTATGCCGAGTCGCTGCGGCTGGCCCGGGTGGTGCACGCCGCCCGCGACCGGCCGGAATCGGCACGGGACCTGTCGATCAGCCTGGACGACGTGGGCCGGGTGGCCGAGGCGCTGGGCAACTGGCCGGCGGCCGAAGCCGCCTTCGCCGAGTCGCTGGAGCTGCGCCGGCAGTCGCGGGAACACTCCGACACTCCCGGCCTGGTGCGGGATCTGTCGATCAGCCTGAACAACGTGGGCCGGGTGGCCGAGGCGCGGGGTGATCTGGGAGCGGCCGAGGCGGCCTTCGCCGAGTCGCTGCAGTTGCGCCGGCAGCTGCACGACCGGCTGGACAGCCCGGAGTCGGGACGGGACCTGTCGATCAGCCTGAACAACGTCGGCCGGCCGGCCGAGGCGCGGGGTGACCTGCCGGCGGCCGAGGCGGCCTTCACCGAATCGCTCGGCCTCAGCAGGCAGTTGTCGCAGCGGCTGGGTACGCCGGAGTCAGTGCGGGATCTGTCGATCAGCCTGGACAACGTGGGCCGGCTGGCCGAGGCACGGGGTGATCTGGGAGCGGCCGAGGCGGCCTTCGCGCAGGCGTTGCGGCTGAGCCGGCAGCTGTCGCAGCGGCTCGGTACGCCGGAGTCGGTGCGGGATCTGTCGATCAGCCTGGACAACGTCGCCCGGGTGGCCGAGGCGCGGGGTGACCTGCCGGCGGCCGAGGCGGCCTTCGCCGAGGCGTTGCGGCTGAGCCGGCAGCTGTCGCTGCGGCTGGCCACCCCGGAGTCGCTGCGGGATCTGTCGATCGGGCTTCGCAACGTGGCCCGGGTGGCCGAGGCCCGGGGCAACCGGACGGCGGCCGAGGCGGCCTATGCCGAGTCGCTCAGCCTGCGCCGGCAGCTGGCCCAGCGGCTGGGCACCCCGGAATCGCAGCGGGAGGTCGCGGCCGGGCTGGCCAACGTGGGGCGGATGGCGATGCTGCGCGGGGACTGGACGGCAGCCGGCGCCGCCTATGCCGAGGTGCTGGACCTGCGCCGGCGGCTGGCCGGCCAGCTGGACACACCGCGGGTCCGCCGGGAGCTGGCCGACGCGCTGGACCGGGTCGGCCAGGTGGCC
>DASUAC010000573.1:0-2291 GCA_035763985.1 Jatrophihabitans sp.
CCAGCAGCACGGCCCGTTCGGCCGTGACGCCGCGTTCGGCGAGCGCGTCCCGGATGCCGAGCCAGTCGGTGTTCTCCGCGTACCAGCCGCCGGGCGCGCCGGACTCACCGCTTGACCGGGACTCGGGTGGCCCGGACCCACCGCTTGGCCCGGACTCACCGCTTGGCCTGGACTCGGGTGGCCCGGACTCACCGGGTAGCCGGGGAGCATCGGGCAGCAAGGTGTTGCCGGCGCCGATCGCGGCCGCCATCGGGCTGATCCGCGCGGCCACCCGCAGCACGGCTCGCTTGAGCGGCATGGTGGCCGAGAAACCGGCCGCGTCCGGGTGCTCGGCCAGCACCGCGAGCAGGTCCGCCTCGGCGCAGTCGATGGCCTCGTACCGCCAGCCGGTCAGCCCGAGGGCGGCGTACGCGGCCCGGTGCAGCACCGGCGACAGGCTGTGCCGGATCGGCCGGCCTAGCACCGCCGCGTAGCGGCCGGTGCCGTCCTGGCAGGTCAGCCGGCACGTCCGATCATCCGCAACCCCAGCCGTTCTCCCGGCACTTCTCGGCGGCCTGCAGGAAGGCGTTCTCGTCGGTGAAGAAGCTCAGGTGCCCGGCCGCGTCGCCGTTGACGTAGTACATCCAGTCGCCGGTGGCCGGCTGCACCGCCGCCCGTAGCGAACTGGTGCCGGGGTTGTCGATCGGGGTCGGCGGCAGGCCCGGGTGGGTGTAGGAGTTGTACGGCGAGTTCAGGGTGGCGTAGTCCACCTGCTTCGGGTTCAGGCCGGCCAGCTTCGCGCCGTAGACGCTGGTGGCGTCGATCTGCAGCGGCCGGCCGGCGGCGAGCCGGTTCAGGATCACCCGGGCGACCTTCGGCCGGTCGGCGTCGAACCTCGCCTCCCCCTCGACGATCGAGGCCACGATCAGCGCCTGGTACGGGCTGAGCCCGACCGCACGCGCGGCCTGCGCCGTGCCGAGCGCGGCGTACTGGCTGCCGAACTGGCCGGTCAGCTGCTGCACCACCTGGTCCGGGGTGCTGTCCGGGTTGAACTGGTAGGTGGCCGGGTAGAGGAAGCCCTCGGCGGTCTTCGGTGAGAAGCCCTCCGGCAGCCCCAGTTCGGCGATCTTGCCGGCCGCCGACCTCAGCGCGGCCACCGGCAGGCCAGTCTTGGCCGCCAGCGCGGCCAGCACCTGGGTCTCGGTGTAACCCTCCGGGATGGTCACCTGGGTGACCAGCTTGTTGTCGGGGTTCAGGATGGCCGCCATCGCCGCCGCGGCCGAGGCGTGCAGCGGCACCCGGAACACGCCGGGCTGGATGTCGCCGGACCGGCCGGACTTCTTCGCCGCGTTGATGAACGCCTTGCCGGACTCCACCGAGCCGGCCTTCACCAGGGCGGCCGCGACGTCGCTGGCACCGTCGCCGGGTTCGATGGTGATCCGGGTGTAGCCGGTGCCGCTGCCGGTCCAGTCCGGGGTGCGGAAGTGGCCGGCCGCCGAACGCACCAGCACGTAGCTGGCACCGATCAGGACCAGGATGAGCACCAGGGACAGCAGCGGAGCCACCCGGTGCCGACGGCGGCGGCGCCGGGCGTGATGCCGGTGCGACCGCTTGGCGGCGCCGGGGACGTACGCCGGTTCGTCGGACCCGAACAGCGGATGATCGTCATCGCGGAGCTCGTCGATCGAACCTTCCACGCGTGTCGGCCCCTTATCCGTGCTGCCTGGGCAGCCGCTGACTACTCGAATTACCGCTTCGTACCCGGTGCCGGTGCTCACCGGTTCTGGCGCCGGAATCCTTCCCTGCCCGGTGCCACCGTGCCGTGCTCGTCCGCGCTCGCTCCTGCCCGCCGCGGTCCTACTCGCCGCGGTGCAGGCCGGCCAGGAACGACTGCAGGATCTCCACCGCAGCCGCTTGGTCTATCACAGCCCGCTGTGCCCGCGTCCGTACACCACTCCTGCTGAGATTACGCTGCGCCAGGACGGTGGTCATCCGCTCGTCCGAATAGCGGACCTCGACCGGGGCGATCAGCGGCCGGAGCGCCTCGCCGAACGCCCGGGCGGCGGCCGCCGCGGGCCCCTCCCGGCCGGCCAGCGTCCGGGGCAACCCGACCACCACGCCGACCGACCGGTGCTCGGCGACCAGGTCCCGCAACGCGGCCAGGTCGGCGCGCCGCTCACTCCGGTCGAACGGGACGGTGGCCAGCGGCACCGCCAGCACGCCGGCCGGGTCGCTGCGGGCCACCCCGATCCGCACCGCGCCGACGTCCACCCCCAGCCAGACGCCGGACGACGGCCGGCCGCGGAACTCCG
>DASUAC010000574.1:0-4632 GCA_035763985.1 Jatrophihabitans sp.
GCCACGCCCCGACCTGCCCGCCGGGGAAGGGGTAGATGGCGGTCGGGACGAACAGGGCGTCGGACTCGGCGATCGGTTTGCCCAGCAGGCCGACCAACGCGTCGTGGATGCTGCGGTTCTGGATCCCGGACGAGGTGAGGAGAGCTCGCATGTCGCTACCTTCTGCTGAGTTGGCATCGCAGGTAAAGCTATTCGATCCATGGTCCGCCGTTGCCGGCCGGCCGCGTGGGATCCCGTGCACCCCCGGGTGCCACTGCGCAGCAGCGGGAACGAGCAGCCGCACCTAGACTCGGACCGGACTGCTCAAACCTGAGGCACTCACCGGCGATTCAGAGCTGCGGAGCGAGGCGAGCATGTCCGATCGGCCGAACGGTCACCCGAGCGGGTGCGAGCACCCCTGGCGGGCGCTGGCGGTGTGCCTGGCCGGCGGCGGCATGGTGCTGCTGGACGTCTCGATCGTCAACGTCGCGCTGCCGTCCATCCGGACCGGGCTGTCGGCCTCGGCGAGCGCGCTGCAGTGGGTGCTGTCCGGCTACGCGCTCACCTTCGGGCTGGCCCTGGTGCCGGCCGGCCGGCTGGGCGACGTGCTAGGCCGGCGCCGGATGTTCCTGATCGGGCTGGCGCTGTTCACCCTGTGCAGTGCGCTGTGCGGCATCGCCCAGTCCAGCCTGTGGCTGGCGCTGGCCCGGTTGGCGCAGGGCCTGGCCGGCGGCACGCTGACCCCGCAGATCAGCGCGATCATCCAGCAGCTGTTCCGCGGCGCCGAACGGGGCAAGGCGTTCGGCATCTTCGGCTCCGTCATCGGCATCTCCACCGCGATCGGACCGCTGCTGGGCGGCATGCTGATCGCCCTGTTCGGTGAGCAGGAGGGCTGGCGCTGGGTGTTCTACGTCAACCTGCCGGTCGGGGTGCTGCTGCTGCCGCTGGCCGCCCGGCTGCTGCCGCCGCCCCGGCCGGCCGGTGACCGGCGGCATGAGGAGCTCGATCCGGTCGGGGTGCTGCTGCTCGGCGCCGGTGTGCTGCTCCTGCTGCTGCCGCTGGTGCAGGAACAGCAATGGCAAACGGCGGCGAAGTGGTTGCTGGTGCCGGTCGCGCTGCTGGTGCTGGCGGCCTTCATCGGCTGGGAGCTGCGCTACGCCCGTACCCGGCAACCACTGGTGCCGCTGCCGCTGTTCCGGTTTCGCTCGTACGCCTTCGGTATCGCCATCGCCACCTGCTACTTCGCCGGATTCACCCCGCTGTTCTTCGTGCTGACCCTGTATCTGCAGCTGGGGCTGCACTATTCGGCGTTGCTGGCCGGGTTGAGCACGATCCCGTTCGCGCTCGGCGGGGGGATCTCGGCGAACCTGGCCGGCCGGGTGGCCCTGCGATTCGGCCGGCCGTTGGTGGCAATCGGTCTGCTGCTGGTCGCGGTCGGCTTCGTGACCGCCCGGATCGCGGTGGCCGCCGTGCCCACCGGCCCTACCGGCTGGGCCACCGCGTTGCCGCTGCTGCTGGCCGGGGTCGGCGGCGGCATGGTGATCTCGCCGAACCAGACGTTCACGCTGTCCGAGGTGCCGGAGCGGCGGGCCGGCACCGCCGGGGGGCTGTTGCAGACCGGTCAGCGGATCGGGGCGGCGATCGGCATCGCCGCGGTCGGCTCGGTGTTCTTCGCCCAGCTGCACGGGGGTCCGGGTGCCGGGCCCGGCGCGGCACCGAACTTCGCGCGGGCCTTCGAGGTGGGCATCGAGTTGGCTACCTGTTTCGTGCTGCTGGCATTGGCGATCGCGCTGGCCGACGTGGTGGTGGACCGGCGGGTCAGCCGTACCGAGCGGGACGCCGCGGTACCCGCGCCGCAACCAGCCGCCCGGCATCGGACATGACCGTGCGAAGCGCTTGACCGTACCGAACGCAGCGGGCTAGGGGAGGGGATCGGCGTGCGGATCGTGATCACCGGTGCCACCGGGAACGTGGGCACCGCGCTCTTGCACGTGCTGGCCGAGCAGGAAGCCGGCCGGCACCAGGTCGTCGGCATCAGCCGCCGGCCACCGCCGGCCGCGCCGCCGTACGACCAGGCCGAATGGCTGAGCGCCGACCTGGCCACGCCGGAGTCCGTCGAGGTGCTCACCGAGGCCTGCACCGGGGCCGACGCGGTGGTGCACCTGGCCTGGCTGATCCAGCCGTCCTACGACCGGGAACTGCTCCGGCGCACCAACCAGGGCGGCACCGCCCGGGTGATCGAGGCGGTACGCCGGGCCGGGGTGGCGCACCTGGTGCACTTCTCGTCGGTCGGGACGTATTCCGCCGCGCAGACCGCGCAGCCGGTGGCGGAGGACTACCCGCACGACGGGGTGCCGAGTTCGCCCTACAGCGTGGACAAGGCGGCCGCCGAGGAACTGCTGGACCGGTTCGAGGCCGAGCCGGCCGAGCCCGGAGCGGCGGCCACCACGGTGACCCGGATGCGGCCCGGGCTGATCCTGCAGGCCGCCGCGGCCTCGGAGATCTCGCGCTACTTCCTGCCCCGGCCGGTGCCGACCACCCTGCTGCATCCGGCCATGCTGCGGCTGGTGCCGTTCCCGGCCGGGATCGCCGTGCAGTTCGTACACGCCCGGGACGTGGCACGGGCCGTCCTGCTGGTGCTGCGCGAACGGGCCGGTGGCGCGTTCAACGTGGCCGCCGAGCCGGTGGTCGACCGGCAGAGCTGGCGGGCCATGTTCGGCGGGGTGGCGCCGCCGATCCCGATTCCGGTGCTGCGTGGGCTGGTGCACAGCAGCTGGGCGGCGCACCTGCAGCCGGTCGACCCGGGCTGGATCGACCTGGCCGCGAGCGTCCCGGTGCTGGACACCAGCCGGATCCGGGACCTGGGCTGGCAGCCGGAACGCACCGCCGAGCAGGTGCTGCGCGAGTTCCTGCAGGCGCTGCGGGACGGCCGGGGCACCGCCAGCCCGGCGCTGGCTCCGCGGGCCAGGCTCAGCCGGCTGCTGCCCGGCTCGAACCGGCCGCGCGAGCGCGGTTAGCTACTGCTCGGGGTCCGGGTACTCGTCGTCGTCCTCGACCGAGAGGGATTGCTCGGCCACATCGGCCGGATCGGCCTCCCAGCCCGGCTCACCGATGATCCGCGGTTCCTCCGGATCGGGCCGTACCTCGGCGTGCTGCTCCAGCACATCGGCCTCGGACGCTTCGGGTGGCAGTTCGGACACGGGCAATACCTCCTGCGGATCGAAGAGCAGAGCGTTGCTATGCCGCCGGGCCGAGCGGGAAGCGCAGGGTCGCGCCGATGCCGTCGTCCAGGTAGGAGTGGGCGTTCGGGGTGACCAGCAGGTCGGCGCCGGAACCGGCGACCGCGCGGATCAGCGCCGAATCGAGCCGGTCCTGCACCGGATCGGTCACCCCGAACTGGCTCAGCCGCTCGCGGTCCCGGGCCAGCTGCAGCGGCTCGTCGCCGATCCAGGCCCGCTCGGTCGATGACGGGTCGTCGGAGATCACCAGGGTCTCCACCTGACCGTTGCGCAGTGCCTCCAGCACCGGCTCGATGCCGGTCACCGCGTAGTCACCCCGGCCCACGCCCTGGCGCAGCTTCTCCAGCACCGCCCGGCGGTGCCGCCACCGGATCCGCAGGATCGCGTCGTGCGCCGCCTGCTGGACCGGCTCCAGCGCCGCACCGTCGGCCCGGCCACCGGCGGCGGTCTCGGCGATGTCGACGCCGGCCGCCAGCCGCTCGGCCAGCGCGTCCAGCAGCAGGGCGCGGGCCCGGACCTCACCGGCCACCAGCACCGTCTGGGCGCCGATCTCGTGGACGTGCTTGTTCACCGCGTCGGCGACGTTGTGCGCGTTCTCCGCCCAGGAGTTGTCCACCCGGTTCTGGAAATGCCGCTCCGACCAGGTGTCCCGCCGGCTCTTGTGCACCGGGAATTGCTCGTTGCCCTCGAGGAGTTCCGGCTCGCTCTGGTCGAGCCGGCGTTCGGCATGGCCGGTGTTGGTGTAGATGTTCGCGCCGGACCGGTCGGCCAGCACCACCACGTGCGGCACCACCTCGGCCCGGCGGGCCAGGAACGGCATCAGCCGGGGCAGCGGTGCCCAGCTGGCGTACTCGCGCAGCGGTGGGTTGTCGGTCGTCTCATCGAGCAGTACGCCTTCGCAGTCGGCCACCACCAGGTGCCCGTGCCGGCCGCCGAAGGTCAGGTCGGAGTTCAGCGCCCCGTCCAGCGCGGCCAGTACCGACTGGTCGGCGCCGTCCTTCGCCAGTTCGGCACGCAGCGCACGCCAGCGCAGCTCGACCTCGTGCTGGCCCTGTTCGGTGTCCCGCGAGCCGTCCAGGTACACGGTCGCGAACGGGCCGGGGTGCTTGTACAGCTGACTGATCTCGGCGGGAAGGCTCACTGCTGACACCTTTCTGGTCCACCGCCGCAGACCGCGGTGGACAGTTGCCGGCCGGTGCATCGCCCCCGGCCGGGTTGCAGGCGGGACACTGCTTTCCCTTTACCCGACAGTAGTTCGCATATCCGGCGGCCTCAACCGGGGGGTGCGGTCGTGCGATTGGTCTGCTTTACCGTTCGCTCAGCCGATCCGCCAGCGGCCGGCGTCCGGACGCAGGGTCATGCCGTGTCCCGGCCGCCCGGCGGAGCCCAGCTGCAGCGCGCCGTCGCGTACCTC
>DASUAC010000575.1:0-5453 GCA_035763985.1 Jatrophihabitans sp.
CCCGCCGGCACCGCGGCGCCCGCCGCTGCCGGAACGGAAACCCGCCCCCGCAGGGCCGATTCGGGCCTGGACCGGTGGCTATGAGATATCCAGAAGGGCAGGTGAGCCGGTGACCACACCGATCTCTCCGACCGGTGCTCAGGTGAGCCCGGCCGCGGCGATGGCCTCCTCAGGGCCGGCCGACAACACCCAGCTCAGCTCGCAGGCCTTCCTGCAGCTGCTGGTCGCGCAGCTGCAGTACCAGGACCCCAGCAAGCCGGTGGACACCTCGTCGTTCATGAACGAGACCGCGACGCTGACCCAGGTGCAGACGATGGAGCAGAGCGCCCAGGCAAGCACCGAGATGTTGGCCGCCCAGCGGGCCCAGACGGCCAGCAGCCTGGTCGGCCACACGGTGTCGTACACGGCATCGGACGGCAGCACCCAGACCGGGTACGTCAGCGCCGCAACCATCTCCAGCGCCAACCCGACGCTGAAGATCGGCGACAGCCAGGTCGAGCTCAGCCAGATCCAGCAAGTGCTGGCCAGCACGGCGTAATCCGCACTCACCAGTAGAACAAACCCTCATCGCAACCTAGAAACCAGGAGAACCCCCATGCTTCGCTCGCTGTTCACCGGCATCTCGGGCCTGCGGGCTCACCAGCAGATGCTGGACGTCACCTCGAACAACATCGCCAACGTCAACACCGTCGGCTACAAGAGCAGCTCCACGGTGTTCGAGGACACGCTCAGCCAGACCATCCAGGGTGCCGGTGCGCCGACCCCGACCGCTGGTGGCACCAACCCGGTGCAGATCGGCCTCGGCGTGCAGCTGGCCGGCACCTCGACCAACTTCGCCCAGGGCTCCAACCAGTACACCGGCCGCACCAGCGACCTGCTGATCAACGGCGACGGCTTCTTCGTGCTGAGCAACAACGGTCAGCAGACCTTCAGCCGGGCCGGCTCGTTCAGCCTGGACAACGCCGGCCACCTGGTGGCGCCGGACGGGTCGAAGGTGCAGAGCACCGCCGGTGGTGACCTGAACCTCTCGGCGCTGAACAGCGGCACCTACGTGTCCTGGAGCATCGCGCCGTCCGGTGCGGTGAACGCGGTGGACTCCACCGGCGCCACCACCACCCTGGACACCATCGCCACCGCCACCTTCGCCAACCCCGGCGGGCTGGCCCGGATCGGTGACTCCCAGTTCGAGACGACCACCAACTCCGGCGCCCCGCAGATCGGCGCACCGGGCACCGGCGGCCGGGGCAACCTGACCTCGGGCTACCTGGAGATGTCCAACGTGGACCTGGCCTCCGAGCTGACCAACCTGATCATCTCCGAGCGCGGTTTCCAGGCCAACTCCCGGGTGATCACCACCTCCGACGAGGTACTGCAGAGCCTGATCAGCCTGAAGAACTAGTAGCTCTCGCACCGGCGGCGGGCCGGCTTCAGGAAGGCCGGCCCGCTGCCGATACATAAACCGAAGGCGGACCCACGGATGGGTCCTGCTAAAGACTTGGACGGATCCGATGATCTTGCTACGCCGGTTGAGCGGCCCCCTGTTCACGCTCAACCCTGACCTGATCGAGCGGGCTGAGGCCACGCCCGACACCGTGGTGACGCTCATCGGCGGCAACAAGTACGTGATCGCCGAGTCGCTGGAAGAACTGGTCGAACTGATCCGGGACTACCGCGCCCGGATCATCGCGGCCGCCGAGACCATGATGGTCGACAACGGCTACGGCAACGACCAGCAGCCGGTGCCGCACGCCCGGATGCGGGTGCTGTCCACCAGCCAGGGTCAGCCGGTCGTGCCACTGCGCCGGAGTGACTCGTAATGGACCCGGCACTGCTCATCGGGGTCGTGCTTGCCCTCGTCGCGATCGTCGGTTCGGTCACCATGGAGGGCGGCAACATCGCCGCCATCATCCTGCCCGCCCCGATGTTCCTGGTCTTCGGCGGCACCATCGGCGCCGCGGTGGCCGGTGCGGTGCTGCGGGACGCAACCTCGTTGCCCAAGCAGCTGATCCGGGCCTTCACCGCCAAGATCCCGAAGCCGGACGCCGCGGTCGAGACCCTGGTCCGGCTGGCCGGCAAGGCGCGCCGGGAGGGCCTGCTGGCCCTGGAGGCCGAGGCCGCCGAGGTGGACGACGACTTCCTGCGCCGCGGCCTGCAACTGGCCATCGACGGCACCGACTCCGAAGAGGTCGCGATCATCCTCAGCTCCGAGGTGGAGACCAAGCGCGCCGCGGACCGGGCCGCCGCCAAGATCTTCCAGGACATGGGCGGTTACGCGCCGACCATCGGCATCATCGGTACCGTGCTCGGCCTGGTGAAGGTGCTCGGGCACCTGTCCGCACCGTCCAAGCTGGGCGCCGAGATCGCCAGCGCGTTCGTCGCCACGCTGTGGGGCGTGATGACCGCCAACGTGTTCTGGCTGCCGATGGCCAACCGGCTCAAGCGGGTCAGCGAAGCCGAGTGCGAGCAGATGGAACTCGTCATCGAGGGCATCCTGGCCATCCAGGCCGGCGCCAACCCGCGGCTGATCGAGCAGAAGCTGCACAGCCTGCTGCCGGTCGACGCCCGGCCGGCACCGCCGGAGGAGAACGTCGCATGAGTGGCCGGGGGAGCGCGGTCAGAGGCCGGCGGGGCAAGGCCCACGAGGCGGAACACGAGAACCACGAGCGGTGGATGGTCACCTACGCCGACATGCTGACCCTGCTGCTGGTGCTGTTCATCGTGCTGTACGCGATATCCCAGGTGAACACCACCAAGTTCTCCGAGCTGCGGTCCAGCCTGTCCTCGGCGTTCGGCAACGGCCAGTCGCCGATCCTCAACGGTGGCAAGGGTCCGATCGACGGCACCACCCAGTCGGTGGACGACAACATCGTGGACAGCAAGCTGACCATCGCCCAGCAGAAGGCGCCCAGCCAGCCGCTGAAGCTGGCCAGCAACGCCGACGCCAACGCGGCGCTGCAGGAACTGGACGAGTTCAAGAAGATCGAGCAGGCCATCCGGGCATCGCTGGCCCAGCGCGGGCTGGCCGGATCGGCCGAGTTCAACATCGACGAGCGCGGCCTGGTCGTCACCCTGATCACCGACGAGCTGGTCTTCGCCGGCAACA
This sequence comes from Jatrophihabitans sp., assembly GCA_035763985.1. Classification (GTDB taxonomy): domain Bacteria; phylum Actinomycetota; class Actinomycetes; order Mycobacteriales; family Jatrophihabitantaceae; genus Jatrophihabitans_A. Next base: position 3,104 of record DASUAC010000575.1, read on the forward strand.
GCGCGGTGCTGGAGCACAAGGGAGCCGTCATCCTGGACGCGGTCATCCCGCCGCTGGCCCGGGTCGACAACCAGCTGCAAGTGGACGGTCACACCAACCAGCTGAACGTCTCCACCGCGCCGTACCCGAGTGGTTGGGAGCTGTCCTCGGCACGGGCCTCCGCGGTGGTGCGCTACCTGATCGAGCACGGCCGGCTGGCTGCCCATCGGTTGAGCGCGGCCGGCTACTCCGACCAGCGGCCGTTGCTGCCGCCGAGCGATCCGCGTTCGGTCACGCGCAACCGGCGAGTCGACATCGTCGTCCTGTCCAAGCTGCCTGCCTCGGCGCGTGCCTCACTGGTCGCGCTGGGTGCGACGGCCGGTTCCGGCGGCTGAGCCGGCTACCAGACGAGTTTCGAGGAGAACCAACATGGCCACCGCAACCAAGGAGCGGCCCGAGCGGATCGCTACCAGCGTGTCTCGGGGCACGTCGTCACCCGGCGCTAAAACGGGGGCTTCGGGCGACGGATCGGCAGGCAAGGGCAAGGGCAGATCGATGAAGGTCAAGCTCGGCGCGCTGCTGGTGCTGTTGCTGGTCGGTGGTGCCATCGCCAAGTTCACGGTGCTGGCATCACCGGCCAAGCCGGCCGGCAAGGCCGCCGCCCCGGCCAAGGGCCCGGTGGTGCCGATGGACGAGATGACGCTGAACCTGGCGGACGGGCACTACCTGCGGATGAAGCTCGCCCTGCAGACGGCCAAGGGGACCACTGCCGAACTGGACACCTCGGAGGCGGCGCAGGCGCTGATCGACACCTACAGCAACCAGACGGTGGCCCAGCTCACCGGCGACGCGGCCCGGACCAAGGCCAAGCAGGCCTTCCTCGGCAGGCTCGCCAAGCTGTATCCGAAGAAGATCATCGACGCGTACTACACGGAGTTCGTGATGACCACCTGAGCCTGCTCAGGTTCCCCCAAATTGCCCGGCGCCGGATCGCCGGGAGGTAACGGCTGCCCGATGGCCTCAGATTCTGCCCGAGGCGGCCGAACAGTGTGCACGTGGCAAATACCCCCGCGGCGCCGCTGGCTCCGGTACGCCGGCTGACCCGGCGATCCGCGCCGGCCGGCGACGACCGGGCCGTGCCGTACGACTTCCGGCGGCCGACCAAGCTCTCCCGCGACCACATCCGGGCGCTGCAGATGAGCTACGAGACCTTCGCCCGGCGGCTGACCACGCTGCTCACCACCGGCCTGCGCCAGCTGTGCCAGGTCAGCCTGATCGCGATCGAGCACCAGAGCTACGAGGAGTACATCGCCAACGTCTCGGCGCCGACCATCCTGTCGGTGCTGGAGATGGGCGGCCTGCCGGGCACCTCGCTGTTCGAGTTCTCGGTGCCCACCGCGCTGGCCTGCGTCGACTACCTGCTCGGCGGCCCGGGCGGTGAACAGCCGGTCCGCCAGCTCACCGACCTGGAAACCGGCCTGCTGCGCAACCTGATCGAGCAGATGCTCTCGGTGCTGCGCTACGCGCTGGAACCGGTGGTGGGTGCCGAGCCGGTGCTGCGCACCATCGAGTTCAACCCCCAGTTCGTCCAGGCCGCCGGCTCCACCGATTCGGTCATCGTGGGCTCGTTCCAGATGAAGGTCGGCAACCAGGCCTGCGTGTCCACCCTGTGCATCCCGTTCGCGTCCCTGCTGCCGCGGTTGCAGAACAGCAAGGACCGCAAGCCGCAGACGCCGGCCGAGCGCGCGGCCAGCCTGCTGACCGCCGAGCAGGTACGCAAGGCGCTCGGCGGGGTGCCGGTGAACGTCTCGCTCACCTTCGAGTCGATCCAGCTCACGCCGGCCCAGATCGTCGCGCTCGCCCCCGGTGACGTGGTGCCGCTGCGGCATCGGGTCAGCACGCCGCTGGCCGTCGAATCCGGCGGCGTCACCTTCGCCCACGCCCTGGCCGGACGCCAGGGCAGCCGGCTGGCCGGCCTCGTGGTCAGCAATGGCAGCAAGCACAAGGAGACCAAGTAATGACCGCAACCCTCGCCTCCGCCGAGGCGGTCGTGCAGGCGGCGCTGGCCGGCCTGCCGATCACCGATCCGTTGGAGGCCGGCCAGCCGGTCACCGAGCCGGTCGCCTTCGACGGCGTCGCGGTGACCGCCCGGTTCACCGGCAACCCCGGCGGCGACGTGCTGATCGCCGTCGAACGGGCGCTGGCCGAGGCGCTGCAGAACTCGCCGCTCGGCTCGCTGGACGTCGCCGCCGCGCTGGCGCCGGCGCTGGCCGCCGCGGCCGGTGTCCCGCAGGGCCGCGGCGGGCGCCTCGACGTGCTCGAGGACCTCACCGTCGACGGCTTCCCCGGCGTCTATGCGGCCGGCGACGTC
>DASUAC010000576.1:0-14466 GCA_035763985.1 Jatrophihabitans sp.
CGCGGCGATCACCCTGCTCTACCTGGTCCGGGCGCACTTCGAGCGCGGCGGGCGCGGCAGGCTGGCCGGCTGGGGATCCCGGCTGCCGGCGGCCGCCTCGCTGGACAAGGCCGCCTACCGTACGGTCGCCTTCGCCTTCCCCATCTACACCGCGGGAGTGATCTTCGGCGCGATCTGGGCCGAAGCCGCCTGGGGCCGGTACTGGGGCTGGGATCCCAAGGAGACCTGGGCCTTCATCGCGTGGGTGATCTATGCGATGTACCTGCACGCCCGGGCCACCGCCGGCTGGCGGGGCAGCCGTGCCGCCTACATCAACCTGCTCGGATTCGCCGCGATGACCTTCAACTTCTTCGTGGTGAATATCGTGATCTCGGGCCTGCATTCGTACGCCGGGCTGAATTAACCGGATTGCGTTTCTCCTGCAAGATCAAGCTAAATCCCGGTGACGTGCGGCGTTTGTTTCCTGCTGGCTTATCGCGCTGACCTTGCCCGGGCGATGGCGGCTGCGGTAGGACGTGTAGAGCAAGCGGCTGGCCGAACCACCGTGCCAGCTAGCGTTCGGCGGCCCGGTGGGGGTAGCGGTCACGGCATGGCCTGACCGCGGTGGAGGTCGGTGCCGCATCGCGCGAATACCGTAACCAGTTGAGAAATCACCTTGATTCCGGGCGAAACTCCACCGGCCCCTGATTGGAGCTGGAATGCCCTATCGGTTCGTGCTGCCCAAACGGCTGGTCAGAACCGTCCTCGTGGTTCTCACACTGTTCGCCGCCGGGTTCGTCGCCGTCCAGTTGCAGACCTCCCGTGCGGCGGCAGCTTCCGCGCTGACCCCGCAGGTCAGCGAGGCGGCCTCGGTCTACTCCAGTGAGCCCGACACCAACTTCGGCCCCGGTGCCTGGGTGGGCATGGACGCCAGTCCACGAACCTATGCATTCTTCAAGTTCCGGGTGAGCATTCCGGACGGCATGTCGGTCACCGGCGCCACCTTCCGGTGCTTCGCCGGCAGCACCGCCTCGGTCGGTGCCCAGCTGTGGCTGGCCGGCAATGACTGGAACCAGCACTCCCTCACCTGGAACAACGCCCCGATGCCCGACTTCGACACCGCGCCGGTGGGCGAGACCGGGCCGCCCCGCCAAGGCGAATGGGCCGAGGCGGACGTGACCGGGGCGATCGCCGACTCCGGCACGTACACCTTCGTCGGCCGCACCGGCAGCACTGTGCGGTGGTCCTGCGGTGGCACCGAGAACGATCACCCGGCGCAGCTGGTGATCCAGCTGGTGCCGGCCGGTGCGAGTTCCTCGGCGCCGCCGTCCTCGACGGTGCCGCCGTCCTCGACGGTGCCGCCGTCCTCCAGCGTCCCGGCGTCGTCCAGCGTCCCGGCGTCGTCCTCGCCGCCGCCGTCCTCCTCGGCCCCGCCGTCCTCTTCGTCGGCCAGTTCATCGCCGGCGCCCAGTTCCACGCCGCCGTCGACCGGTGGTCACAAGATGCTGGTCATCACCGGTGAGAACCACAGCGCGGCCGAGGCGCTTGCGTTACCGCACATGGCGGGCTGGGCCAGCAAGTACGGGTTGGCCAGCAACTACACCGCTATCCGGCATCCCAGCCTGCCGAACTACCTGGCCATCTGGGGCGGCAGCACGTACGGCATCTCCACCGACTGCGGTGTCGGTTCGTCCGGTTGCGTGCCGTCCGGCCAGTCGGTGTGGGACCAGACGCTGGCGGCCGGCAAGACCGCAACCGCCTACCAGGAGTCCATGCAGAGCAACTGCCAGACCTCCGGCTCCAGCGGCTACGCTCCCCGGCACGGGCCGTGGCCGTACTGGACCGGCAGCACCGAACGCGCCAACTGCAAGGCCAACGACGTGCCGAGCGGCACCACCTCCGGCGGCAACCTGCTGTCCGACGTGCAGGCCGGCACGCTGCCCACCACCGGCGAGCTCACGCCGAACCTGTGCAACGACGCGCACGACTGCAGCCTGAGCACGTTCGACAACTGGCTCGCCGGCTGGATCCCGGTGTTGCAGGCAGGCCCGGACTACCAGGCCGGTCGGCTCACCATCGTGATCACCATCGACGAGGACGACGGCAGCCAGGGCAACCGGGTGCCGTGCATCGTGATCGATCCGCGGCTGCACGGTACGACGGTCAGCGGCTCGTACAACCACTACAGCCTGACCAGGTGGCTGGACGAGAACGCCGGCGTGCCGCTGCTGAACAGCGCGGCCTCGGCGCCGGATCTCAAGGCGGCGTTCGGGCTGTAGCCCTCGACGCCCGCCGATGGCCGCAGCCGCGAACGGACCGTTCTCCCCCCGGATGAAATAGCTTCGAAAGGAGGTCCTCCCGGGATTGGGCCGGGCGACGCTGGCTGCCGTCGCCCGGCCCAGTCGTGTCAGCGCGGCTTGAACGCCACGATGCCGGCCGCCCAGTACATCGCGGTGGTGAAGCTGGCGTTGAAACCGGTGGGCGTGGTATCCGGCAGCAGCCGGTATCCGGTGCGCACGCTGGCGATGGTGCCGGTGGAGTTCTGCTGCGGCTGCACGGTGAACCCGGTCGAGGTGACGGTCATCGTCTGGGCATTGGCGTGTCCGGCCACCATGCCGACCAGCAACTCACCGGCCCCGGCCGGGCTGAGCGAGCCGCTGGCCGCCGCGGTGCCGGTGGTCGAGGCACCCACCGAGGTGTCCAGCGGACTGCTGGTGGCGATGCCGGAGAACTCCTGCACCTCGATGGCCATGGTGGCGGCGGCGGTCAGTGCGCCACGATCGAGGTGGTGGGCAGTGCGTTGACGGCGTACCAGACCTCGCCGTCGGAGTTGTGGCTGGCGGTGGACCAGGCGTTCGCCCTTTGCCATACGTTGCCTGCCGAATCGGTGACGCTGGTGATGTGGTTGGTGGTGCCGGTGTAGACGCTGGCCGAGAGCACCAGCAGGTCGCCGCCGGTGCTGGCGGCCGGCAGGGTGGCGGTCAGGGTGGTGGAGGTGCTGGCTTCGGTGGCACCGACCGCCTGCACCAGTTGCGGCCCCGGATTGCTCGCGGCGGTGACGGTGAGGGTGATGCTGATGCCGTGGGTGGCGCTGGTGCCGGTTCCGGTAATGGTTATCGGGTAGTCCCCGGCCGGAGTGCTGCTACTGGTGGCGATGGTGGCCGTGGAGGACTGGCCGGCGGTGACGCTGGTCGGGTTGAACGCCACGGTCACACCTGCGGGAGCGCCGCTGCTGCTCAGCGTCACGTTCTGCGGGTTGCCGCTGGTCACCGCGGTGCTGATGGTGCTGGTGCCGTTTTGGCCGGCGGTGACGCTGAGCGTGGTCGGGGCGGCCGCGATGGAGAAGTCATCCGGTGGTGGCGGGGCGGCGACGGTGAGCGTCACCGTGGTGGTGTGGGTAGCGCTGGTGCCGGTGCCGGTCACCGTGATCGGGTAACTGCCCGGTGCGGTCGTCCCGCTCGTGGACAGGGTCAACGTGGCGGACTGGCCGGCGGTGACGCTGGCCGGGGTGAAGCTCGCGGTCGCACCGGTGGGCAGGCCGGAGGCGGCCAGCGCCACGGTTTGCGGGTTGCCGTTGGTGACCGTACTGCTGATCACACTCGACCCGCCCTGCCCGGCCACCACGCTCACCGAAGTAGGCGACGCGGACAGCGAGAAGTCGTCCGGCTGGGCGGCAGCCTTGAACAGGGTGAGTCCGTCGGCCCAGTACATGGTGTTGGTGAAGCTGGCGGTGAAGGCCTGCGCGCTGGTGCCCGGCAGCACCTGGTAGCCGCTCAGCACCGACACCGTGCTGGTGCCCGTGGTGGTCTGCTGCGGCAGCAGCGTGTAGCCGGGTGAGGTGACGGTGATCGCCTGCGCGCTCGCGTGGCCGGCGACGAATCCGACCGCGAGGTCGTTGCCGATCGTCGGGGTCACGCTGCCCGAATTAGCCGCCTTGCCGGAGGCCACCGCGCCGACCGCCCCGTCCGGCACCGAGGCGTTGGCCATGTTGGTGAACTCCTGGACCTGCAACGCGACCGGAGCGGCGGTGGTCACGGTGATCGTCCGGGCCGGAGCGGCGTTGGCGGCGTACCACACCTCGCCGTCGGAGTTCTGCCCGGCGATGGTGTAGGCGCCGGCCTTCGTCCAGGTGTTACGCCCGTCGCTGACCGCGGTGATCGGCTTGGTGGCACCGGTGTACACCCCGGCGGTGAGCACCAGCAGATCCCCGGGTGCGCTGGGCCCGGCCAGGGTCACCGTGGTGGTGGACGAGGCGGCGCTCTGCACCAGGGTGGGCAGGCCGGTCGAGGCAGGTGTGGTCACCGGCGCGGGTGCGCTCGGCGGCGAGGCATTGCCGGCGGCGTCCCGGGCCACCACCGTGTACTGGTAGCTGGTGGACGGTGCCGCGGTGGCGTCCAGGTAGCTGGTGGCCGGGGTGCCGGTCGGGTCGACGTTGGCGGAGCCGATGGTGACGCCGTTGCGCTGCACGTCATAGCCGGCGATCACGCCGGAGTTGTCGGTGGCGGCGGTCCAGGACAGCGCGACCGAGGTGGCCGACGTCGCGGTGGCCACTAGGTTGGCCGGCGCGGTCGGCGGGGTCACGTCCACCGTCCAGCTCGCGGTGGCCGGCGTCTGGTCGGTGCCGTCGGCGGTGGTCGCGGCGACCGAGAAGGTGTGCGAACCGCTGCCGAGGCCGCTGTAGCTGATCGGGCTGGTGCAACTGGTGGCCGCCGCGCCGTCCAGGCTGCAGTTGTACGTGGCGCCGAGGATCCGGGTGGAATGGAAGGTGAAGGTGGCGGTGCCGGCGTTGGTCAGCGGCGGTGGCGCGCTGTCGATCACGGTGTCCGGGACGTTGGTGAAGGTGTAGGTCTGTACGTCGAAGGTCCGGCCGGTTTCGTCGGTCGGGGTGACCGTGACGCTGTTGCCGGTCACGGTGACCTTGAGGAAGCTGAACACGTTGGCGGCGGCAGTGGGCGCACTCGCCGCGCCGCAGGCGCTGCCGGTGAGCTTGGTCGGCGACCAGCCGATGCCGTACGCGTCGTAGGGATGGCAGGGGCCGATCGGCTCCAGGGTGCTACCGCCGGTGCCGGTGATGTAGCTGACCGGCATGCCGGTCGCGCTCGGCAGGTTCCGCTCGTAGATGTGCGCGTGTCCGTTGAAGGTGATGTCCACGCCGTACTGGCCGAGCATGCCTTCCAGGTTGTTCAGTCCCTGCAGGAACGTGTCCGACGGCTGGCTGGGATTGTCGGAATAGAGCGGGTAGTGGAAGAAGGCGAACTTCAGCGTGCTCGGGTGGGTCTTCAGGTCGTTGAGCAACCAGGTGTATTCCGGGGTGCCCGGGGTGAAATGGGCGGCGGCGTCGTTGGCGTAGACCGACCCGGTGCCGATATTGCTGTCACCCCAGGCCGAATCCAGCATGTAGAACCTGGCCGGCCCGGCGTCGAAGGCGTACCACTCGCTGGCGTAGTTGGCCGAGGAGCTGCCGTTGACGCAGCAGTACACGTCGTTCTGGTACCGGCCGCTCGAGCTGCTGACTGCGCTGTCCTCGGTCCAGGTGGTGATGTCGGTGTGGGTCGTCCCGCTCAGCCCGTGGTTGCCCGCGGCGGGGAACAGCGGGATGGTGCTGCCGGCCACCGTCCAGAACGAGGGCCCGAAGACGGCGCTGGTGTCCGCGGCGGTCTGCTGCAGATCCCCGTAGTTGACCTGGCTGCCGTTGGGGTAGCCGTTGTCACCGACGCTGACCGCAAAGCGGGCGCCGCTGGCCGCGATCTTGCCGTGCAAGGCAGCCTGGTCCGGGTTGGCGCCGGTGCTGTCGACCATTCCCCAGTCGCCGAATACGTCGAAGCTGAACGGAGTGTTGTCGCTGGCCGCCACCTGGGTCTGGAATTGCGGTGAGCTGTTGGTCGCCAGCAGATCGGTGCTGGCCAGCAGCGGCCGGTAACAGTAGGTGCCCGTACCGGGCAGGCTCAGCGAGGCCTTCCACTGGTATTCGCTCACCGTGCCGACGGTGATGCCGGACCGGGTCGCGGTCAGGGTGTTGGGCAGCGTGCAGCTACCGCCGCTGACCGGTCCCCAGCGCAGCGATCCCGTGGTCGCCGACTGGTTGGTGGCCCAGTTGACGTTGACGTGGCTGCCGACCAGATCGGTCAGGTACGGCGCCCGGGTCAGCGCCGGAGCGAACGCGGCTGCCGACGCCCGGCCCCGCGCGACCAGCAGGCTGAGCAGGAGCAGGATCGGCACTGCGCAGACGATCAGCCGGATTGTCCGATGTGCCGGACGATGCCGGACGATTCGGTGCGTCATGGAAGCCCCCCGGTCTTCCACGAGGTCGCGGATGGGCGCAGGTCGACCCCCGCGAGCGCTCGCTAGGGGCACACGCTAGCCCACGACGGGCCTGTGCAACAGCGGGTAAACCTGATCCGGGAACCTCACATGTGTGCAGAATCCCCTTTCGTCGCAACCCTTTCCGCAACCGGCCAAGGCGGCACCAGGCGGCACTGGGCGGCACTGGGCGCGGCACCAGGTGCGGCACCAGGTGCGGCACCGGAACCAACGGATCCGATGGGGCTCTCCCGGTGCCGGCGGCGGATCCAGATCGCGTCGCACCGCGAAATGCCCGCCGGGTACGCATGTGGGCGGGTACGTCGACGCGCCGTCGCCATGGCCCGGGCAGGCGATTGACATACTTGCCCGGTGGCCTACTCCGATCTGACCGAGTTCGTCCGGGCGCTGGAGAAGTCCGGCGAGCTGAAGCGCGTCACCGCGCCGGTGGATCCGCGGCTCGAGGTGACCGGCATCGTGCAGCGGGTCGTCAGGGAGCGAGGCCCGGCGCTGCTGTTCGAGAACCCCACCCGGGGCCGGATGCCGTTGCTGATGAACCTGTTCGGCACCGAATCGCGGATGTGCCAGGCACTCGGCGTGACCAGCCTGGAGCAGATCGGCGACCGGATCGCGGAGCTGCTCAAACCGGAATTGCCGCAGGGCATCGGCGGTTTCCGGGAAGCGCTCGGCAAGGCCGCCCAGCTGCGTACCCTGCCGCCGAAGCACGTACGTACCGCGCCCTGCCAGGAGGTGGTGCTGACCGGCGATCAGGTCGATCTGGATCTGCTGCCCGGGGTGCAGTCCTGGCCGGACGACGGTGGGGTGTTCCTGAACCTCGGCCTGACCCACACCCGGCATCCGGAGACCGGGGCTCGCAACCTCGGCATGTACCGGCTGCAGCAGCAGGACGCCCGGACGGTCAGCCTGCACTGGCAGATCCACAAGGACTCCACCTCGCACGCCGCGATCGCCGAACGCCGCGGCGAACGGCTGCCGGTGGCGATCGCGTTCGGCTGCCCGCCGGCGGTGACCTATGCGGCCAGCGCGCCGCTGCCGGCCGACATCGATGAGTACCTGTTCGCCGGTTTCCTGCAGCGGGAACGGGTGGAACTGGTGGACTGCAAGAGCGTGCCGCTGCAGGTGCCGGCCAACGCCCAGGTGGTGCTGGAGGGCTGGGTCGAGCCCGGCCGGCGGCTGCCGGAAGGACCGTTCGGCGACCACACCGGCTTCTACACACCGATCGAGCCGTTCCCGTACCTGCGGGTCGAGACGATGACCATGCGGGAAAGGCCGATCTACCAGTCGATCATCGTCGGACGGCCGCCGCAGGAGGACGGGCCGCTGGGCAAGGCCACCGAACGGATCTTCCTGCCGCTGATCAAGCTCTCGGTGCCGGAGATCGTGGACTACGACCTGCCCGAGGCGGGGGTGTTCCACAACTGCTGCATCGTCTCGATCGACAAGCGGTTCCCCAAGCACGCGCACAAGGTGATGAACGCGATCTGGGGCGCCGGGCTGCTGTCGCTGTCCAAGCTGATCGTGGTGGTGGACGCCGACTGCGACGTGCACGACTACGCCGAGGTGGCCTGGCGGGCGTTCGGCAACGTCGACTACGCGCACGACGTGCTGCACACCGTCGGCCCGGTGGACCACCTGGATCACGCGTCCTACCAGCAGTTCTACGGCGGCAAGCTGGGCATCGACGCCACCGCCAAGTGGGAGACCGAGGGCTATCGACGTCCCGGCGGCTGGCCCGCCGAGTGCGTACTGGATCCCCAGACGCTGGCCTTGGTCGAGCGGCGCTGGTCCGAGTACGGCCTGTAGCCGCATTGTGCGGCCCGGACCTACTCGAATCCCGCCGGATCATGCCGGTTCGGGCCGCACGATGCGCCGGGGTGGATGCCTGGCAAAATCCTTAGCCGTGGCCCAGCCAACCGCAGCAGTCGCCGAGCCGGTTCCCGGCAAGGTCAGGGCGTTCCTGCGGCTGGTGATGATCGAGCATTCGGTCTTCGCGCTGCCGTTCGCGCTGATCGCCGCGTTCACCGCGATGTGGCGGCAGAGCAGGTCGATCCATTGGTGGCAGCTGGCGTTGATCGTCGTGGCCATGGTCAGCGCGCGCACCGTGGCGATGGCCGGCAACCGGATCCTGGATCGCCGGTTCGACGCGCTGAACCCACGCACCGCACGGCGGGAACTGGTCACCGGTACGGTCTCGCTGACCACCGCCTGGCGCGGCTTCGCGGTCGCGCTGGTGATCTTCGAGATCTCGGCCGGCCTGCTCGGCCGGCTGCCGTTGCTGCTGTCCCCGGTCGCGGTCGGATTGCTGATCCTCTACTCCTACGGCAAGCGGTTCACCGACTTCCCGCAGGTGCTGCTGGCCCTCGCCCAGGCGGTCGCACCGATCGGGGCCTGGCTGGCGGTGACCGGACACTTCGCCTGGCCGGCCACCGCGCTCGGGCTGGCGGTCGGCAGCTGGATCGGCGGGTTCGACCTGATCTACTCCTGCCAGGACGCCGAGGTCGACCGGCGGATCGGTTCCCGCTCGTTCCCGGCCCGGTTCGGCATCCCGGCCGCGCTGCGCTGGTCCAGCGTCACCCACGTCGGCACGGTGGCCTGCTACGCCTGGTTCGGCGCCACCGCCGGGCTCGGCTGGCTGTGGTGGCTGGGGCTGGCGATCACCGCGGCGGTGCTGGTCTATGAGCACGCGATCGTCCGGGCGGACGACCTGTCCCGGGTGAACCGGGCGTTCTTCACCGCCAACGGCTTCGTCGGCATCCAGCTGTTCGCGTTCGCGCTGGCCGACCTGTTCGTACACGGCCTACGGCTGTGACCACGGGTCCGCGCCGGCCGTGGCTGGTCGGCGTCTCCGGCGCCTCCGGCACCCCGTACGCCCGCGCGGTGCTGGCCGGCCTGCTGGCCGCCGGGTTGCCGGTCGACCTGATCGTCTCCCGGGCCGCCCGGCTGACCATCCTGGACGAGACCGGCATCGCGTTCCGGGACGCCACCTGGCGGGCCGACCTGACGGCCTGGCTGAGCGGGGACCCCGGGCTGGCTGAGGTCCGGTACTGGACCGCCACCGACCTGGCCGCCGGACCGGCCAGCGGCTCGTACCCGGCCGCCGGCATGGTGGTGGTGCCCGCCTCCACCGCCGCGGTGGCCGGCATCGCGCAGGGGCTGTCCAAGGATCTCCTGCAGCGGGCGGCCGACGTGACCCTGAAGGAACGCCGGCCGCTGGTGGTGGTGCCCCGGGAGACGCCGTACACCCGGAGCACGCTGGTCAACCTGCTCACCCTGTACGACGCGGGCGCGGTGGTGCTGCCGGCCAGCCCGGCGTTCTACGCCGGTGCTGACTCGGTGCAGCAACTGGTCGACTTCGTGGCCGGCAAGGTGCTGGACGCGATCGGGGTGCCGCATTCCCTGATCACCCGCTGGACCAGTGAGCTGGGAGCGGCCCGGACCGGTGAGCGGGGAGGCGCGAACGAGCCCGACGCCGGCCGAACGGTTGGCGCCCCGGAACCCGATCCGGCCTGACAGACTCACTGCATGGATGCCGTCGACCGTTCGATCCTGGATGCGCTGCGAGCCAACGCCCGGGCCACCTACGCCGAGCTGGCCCGGACGGTCGGCCTGTCGGCACCGGCCGTGCACGAGCGGGTCGGCAAGCTGGAGGCGCAGGGGGTGATCACCGGCTATCACGCCGCGGTGGCCCCGGAATCGCTGGGCTATTCGATGAGCGCGCTGGTCGGGGTGTTCCTCACCGACATCGCCAACCCGGACGAGGTGGCCGAGCAGCTGGAGACGTTGTCGGCGGTGGAGGACTGCTGGTTCGTGGCCGGCGAGGAGTCCTTCGTGGTCAAGCTGCGGGTGCCCGACATCAGCGGCCTGGAGCAGGCGATCCGGGCGGTCACCCAGATGCGCGGGGTGGCCCGGACCCGGTCCACCGTGGTGCTGTCCACCCGGTTCGAGGGCCGGGTGCAGGCGGCCGGCCAGCCGTCCGCCTGACGCGGGCGCCCGGCCGGAGCGGCGCGGTCGTGGTCGGACAACCTGGCCGAGTTGGCGTATTCTGAAGGCTCACGACGAGAGGCGCTGCAAGGGCCGGCGATGCAGCTGGAGCCCCCACGCTCGCCGTGACTTGCTAGCCAGCCAAGGGTGCCTCGACTTTCGAACGTGAGGATGGTCGAGTGACAGCTGGAACGGATATCGCGACGCGTACCGAGGCGCTGCGGGCGCTGCTGGACGAACGGATCGTGGTGCTGGACGGTGCCTGGGGCACCATGATCCAGAACGCCGGGTTGTCCCCGGACGACTACCGCGGTGACCTGCTCACCGACCATCCGCGGGACGTCACCGGCGACCCGGACGTGCTGAACCTGACCCGGCCGGACCTGGTGCTCGAGGTGCACCGGAAGTACCTGGCGGCCGGTGCCGACATCACCACCACCAACACCTTCACCGCCAGCTCGATCGGCCAGGCCGACTACGGGCTGCAGGACTACGTCAGCGAGATGAACGCGGCCGGCGCCCGGCTGGCCCGGCAGGCCGCCGACGAGTTCACCGCCGAGACCGGCCGTCCGCGGTTCGTCGCGGGTTCGCTCGGACCCCTCAACGTCACCCTGTCGCTGTCCCCGCGGGTGGAGGATCCGGCCTACCGCGCGGTCACCTTCGACCAGGTTTATGCCGCCTACGCCGAGCAGATCCGGGCACTGGCCGACGGCGGGGTGGACCTGCTGCTGATCGAGACCATCTTCGACACGCTGAACGCCAAGGCCGCGATCACCGCCGCGCGCGACATCGCCCCGCAGCTGCCGCTGTGGATCTCGGTCACCATCGTCGACCTGTCCGGCCGTACCCTGTCCGGCCAGACCGTGGACGCGTTCTGGGCGTCCATCGAGCACGCCGAGCCGCTGGTGGCCGGGGTCAACTGCTCGCTCGGCGCGGAGGAGATGCGGCCGCACGTCGCGGCGATGTCCCGGCTGGCAGGCACCTATGTGGCCTGCCACCCGAACGCCGGGTTGCCCAATGCCTTCGGCGGCTACGACCAGACCCCGGAGGTGACCGCCCGGCTGCTCGGCGAGTTCGCCGCGGACGGCATGGTGAACGTCGTCGGCGGTTGCTGCGGCACCACGCCGGCCCACATCGAGCGGCTGGCCGCGGCAGTGTCCGGGCTGCCCCCGCGCCCGCTGCCGGAGCAGCCGCGGCGTACCCGGTTCAGCGGCCTGGAACCGTTCGAGATCGCACCCGACACCGGCTTCGTGATGATCGGTGAGCGCACCAACGTGACCGGTTCGGCCAAGTTCCGCCGGCTGATCGAGGCCGGTGACTTCACCGCCGCCGGCGAGGTGGCACTGGAGCAGGTACGCGGCGGGGCCAACCTGCTGGACGTCAACATGGACGCCGACCTGCTCGACAGCGAGCAGGCGATGACCAGCTTCCTCAACCTGATCGCCACCGAGCCGGAGATCGCCCGGCTGCCGATCATGATCGACAGCTCCCGGTGGAGCGTGCTCGAAGCCGGCCTGAAGTGCGTGCAGGGCAAGGGCGTGGTCAACTCGATCAGCCTGAAGGAGGGCGAGGACCCGTTCCTGGAGCAGGCCCGCAAGATCCGCGACTACGGCGCCGGCGTGGTGGTGATGGCCTTCGACGAGCGGGGTCAGGCCGACACCGCCGAGCGCAAGGTCGAGATCTGCGGCCGGGCCTACGACCTGCTCACCGAGCGGATCGGCTTCCCGGCCGAGGACATCATCTTCGACCCGAACGTGCTGGCGGTGGCCACCGGCATCGCCGAACACAACGGCTACGCCAAGGCGTTCATCAATGCGCTGCCGCAGATCAAGCGGCGCTGCCCGGGCGCTCGTACCAGCGGCGGCATCTCCAACCTGTCCTTCGCCTTCCGCGGCAACAACGTGGTGCGCGAGGCGATGCATTCGGCGTTCCTGCTGCATGCGGTACGCGCCGGGCTGGACATGGGCATCGTCAACGCCGGTCAGCTCGCGGTGTACGAGGACATCCCGGCCGATCTGCTGGAGCTGGTCGAGGACGTGCTGTTCGACCGCCGGGAGGACGCCACCGACCGGCTGGTGGCCTTCGCCGAGACGGTGAACGGCAAGGGCACCCAGCGGGTGGTGGACCTGTCCTGGCGGGAGGCGCCGGTCGCCGAGCGGCTCAGCCACGCCCTGGTGCACGGCATCGTGGACTTCATCGAGGAGGACACCGAGGAGGCCCGGCAGTCGGCCGCCCGTCCGCTGGACGTCATCGAGGGTCCGCTGATGGACGGCATGAAGATCGTCGGCGACCTGTTCGGCGCCGGCAAGATGTTCCTGCCGCAGGTGGTCAAGAGCGCCCGGGTGATGAAGCGTTCGGTGGCCTATCTGGAGCCGTACATGGAGGCGGAGAAGGAGCAGGCCAGGCTCGAGGGCCGGCTGGAGACCAGCCGCGGCAACGGCAAGGTGGTGCTGGCCACCGTCAAGGGCGACGTGCACGACATCGGCAAGAACATCGTCGGGGTGGTGCTCGGCTGCAACAACTACGAGGTCATCGACCTCGGCGTGATGGTGCCGGCCGCGGTGATCCTGGACACCGCGCTGAACGAGGGTGCCGACGTGATCGGGCTGTCCGGCCTGATCACCCCGTCCCTGGACGAGATGGTCGGGGTGGCCGCGGAGATGCAGCGGCGTGGGCTGAACCTGCCGCTGCTGATCGGCGGCGCGACCACCTCCCGGCAGCACACCGCGGTCCGGGTCGCCCCGGCCTACGAAGGCACCACGGTGCATGTGCTGGACGCGTCCCGGGTGGTCGGCGTGGTGTCCGACCTGCTGGACGCCGACCGGGCCTCGGCGTTGCGTGCCCGCAACGCCGAGGAGCAGGAGCGGCTGCGCGAGCAGCACGCGGCACGCCGGCAGACCGCGATGCTCAGCCTGGAGCAGGCCCGGGCGAACGCAGAGCGGGCGGACTTCGCCGGCCTGCCGGTGCCGGCGTTCACCGGGGTGCGGGTGCTGGAGCCGTCGATCGCGGATTTGCGCGAGTTCATCGACTGGCAGTTCTTCTTCCTGGCCTGGGAGCTGAAGGGCAAGTACCCGGCCATCCTGAACGAGCCGGTGGCGCGTGAGCTGTTCGACGACGGCAACCGGCTGCTGGACGAGATCATCGCCGACGGCAGCTTCGCCGCCCGTGGCGGTTACGGCTTCTGGCCGGCGCACGCCGAGGGCGACGACATCGTGCTGTCCGTCGGCGGTGGCGGTGAGATCGTGCGGTTCCCGATGCTGCGCCAGCAGACCCAGAAGCCGGAGGGCCGGGCGAACCGGTGCCTGGCCGACTACATCGCCCCGGCCGGGGACCATCTCGGTGCGTTCGCGGTGTCGGTGCACGGCGCCGAGCAGCTTGCTGCCCGGTTCGAGGCCGAGCGGGACGACTACCGCGCGATCATGGTCAAGGCGCTGGCCGACCGGCTGGCCGAGGCGTTCGCCGAGTACATCCACCTGCAGGCCCGCCGGGACTGGTTCGAGCCGGACGCCGAGCCGGAGCTGGCCGACCTGCATGCCGAGCGGTTCCGCGGCATCCGGCCGGCGATGGGTTACCCGGCGAGCCCGGACCACACGCTGAAGCGCCCGCTGTTCGAGCTGCTGGAGGCCAAGCAGCTGGACATGGGGCTGACCGAGTCGTTCGCGATGACCCCGGCGGCCAGCGTCAGCGGGCTGATCTTCGCCAACCCCGCCTCGAAGTACTTCACGGTCGGCCGGATCGGCCGCGACCAGGCCGCCGACTATGCCGAGCGACGTGGCCTGCCGCTGGCCGAGATGGAGCGCTGGCTGCGTCCGAACCTGGCCTACGACCCGGACTGAGCCGGCTGCCGGCTCACGACCTGCCGATGCGGAAAGGTGAATACGTTCGTCGGCGGCCGCTCGCTGAGCCATAGTGGCGGGCATGATCCGTTACGTCACCAGCACCGAGGGCATCGACTGGCACGCGCTCAAGCAGGCCTTGGCCGCCGACGACTTCGACAACGGCCGGACGTCGGCGCAGTACCGGATCTCGCACGAGAACTCCGCTGCGGTGATCTTCGCCTTCGCCGGCGAACGGATCGTCGGCAACGGCCGGTTGCTCAGCGACGGGGTCTGCAACGCCTACCTGGTGGACATCTGGACGGCGGGTGAGTACCGGCGGCGCGGCATCGGCAGCGAGCTGGTCCGC
>DASUAC010000577.1:0-4863 GCA_035763985.1 Jatrophihabitans sp.
CTCGGCCCACTCCCCTGCCCGGCTGCGCGCCGGTACGGCAACACGTCTTGCCCCCGTCCGGAACCGGACGGGGGTGCGGCTCCCAGCCTACGCACGGCCACCGACACCGCGACCCGACGGTGCGGCGGCGAGGGGCGGGCCCCGGACGTCCAGTTGATCACGGTGGGTAGCGACCAGTGCGCGGTACGTACACCAATTGGGTTTCGCCGTCCCCTCATGGGGAATTCTTGATCACATGAATGGATGTGAGATCGAGGTTGTGGTTAGCATCGCGAGCAAGGATGCCGAAGTTGGGGGACCACGGATGACCACGATCGCCACCACTGCCGAGCGAACCGGATCGATGCGCGCACTGGCCGGAGCGCTGCTGATCGCGGTCGCCGGGCTGCTCGCGCTGATCGGCTTCACCAGCCCGGCCTCGGCGGCCTCCAACTACCCACCCGCACCGTCCTGCTCGGTGGCCGGCACCTCGACCGGTTCCGGCTCGACCGTCACCGGCACCGGCTTCCAGCCGAACAGCCCGGTCTCGGTCAGCCTCGGTGGCTCGCACACCACGGTCACCAGCAACTCCGCCGGCAGCTTCGTCACCTCGCTGGGCACCGCCAGCGGCCAGTTGCTGGCCACCGGCGCGGGCTGCACGGCGCACGGCAACGTCGCGGCACTGTCCGACCGGACGAGCAACACCGTGCCGGCCAGCAGCCAGTCCGGCGCGCTGCCCAACACCGGCGCGGACGTGCTCGGCGTGGCGGCGCTGGCCGGCGTACTGCTGATCGGGGGCGTGTTCCTGCTCGTGCAAGGCCGTCGCCGGCACAGCTGAGCCGCACCGGCACTGATCAGGGTGTCCGGCAAGGCAAACCGCACTGTCGCCGGGCTCGACCAGCCGAGCGAGGCCGGCTCGGCACGCGTGCCGAACGAACCCGCCGGCAACCGGCGCCTGCTGAGCAAGCTCGGCTGGCTGCTGCTGGCCGGCGTGCTGCTGGCCGGACTGGCCTGGCTGCTCATCACCGGCCTGCTGGCCAAGCGGCAGCTCGACGCGGCCCAGCACGACGTGTCCCGGCTGCGCGCCAGCGTCGACGCCGCCGACATCTCCGACGCCACCCGGCAGGCCCAGTTGCTCGCCGGGCATGCCCACCAGGCGCACCGGCTGACCACCGGACCGAGTTGGTGGCTGGCCGCCCAGCTGCCCTGGCTCGGCCGGCCGGCGGTGGCAGCCCGGGGCGATGCGAACCAGTTGGACCAGCTGTCACCGGCGTGCTGAGCCCGCTGGTCACGGTGGCCGGCCGGCTCACCGGCGGCTCACTGTTCCAGGACGGCACGGTGCAGCTCGCCCCGTTGGCCGACGCCACCGGCACGATCGACGCCGCGCAGCGCAACCTGGCGGCCAGCTCGGCGGCGGTCTCGGCGCTGCCGAGCCACACCTGGCTGGGCTCGGTGGACCACGGCACCGCGTCGTTCCGGTCGCAGCTGAGCACGCTGCAGCACCAACTGGACTCGGTGCAGCGAGCCACCGCGCTGCTGCCACCGCTGCTCGGCGCGAACGGCCAGCGGCGCTACTTCGTGGGCCTGGAGAACGAGGCCGAATCCCGCGGCCTGGGCGGCATCCCGGGCGCGTTCGCGATCGTCACCGTCGACCAGGGCCGGATCCGCTTCGAGCGGTTCGCCAGCGACACCACCCTGCAGAAGGTACGTACCGACCTCTCGCTCGGGGCCGAATACAGCCAGCGGTACGGCACCGCCGACCCGGCGAACACCTACGTCAACTCCACGATCAGCCCCGACTTCACCGACGCGGCCAGGATCTGGGCGGCGATGTGGCAGCGGGCCAGCGGCGAGAAGGTGGACGGCGCGGTCGCCATCGATCCCACCGCGATCTCCTACCTGCTGGCGGTGACCGGCCCGGCCAGCACCAGCACCGGTGAGCGGATCACCGCCGACAACGTCGTCCCGCTGACCCAGAAGACGCTGTACCAGCGGTACTCCGCCATCGACAAGCGCGACACCGCCGCGCGCAAGGCCTTCCTGATCGACATCGCCACCGGCATCTCGCACCGGCTGCTCGCCGCCCACGGCTCGCCGGAGTTCATCCGGGCCGCCCTGAAGGCCGCCGGCCAGCGCCGGTTGCTGCTCTGGACCGCCGATCCGGCGCTGGAGGACCAGCTGCGCGCCACCTCGCTGGCCGGGACGCTGGATGCCGGCCGGTCCCCGTTCATCGGCTTCACCACGGTGAACGCCACCGGCGGCAAGCTCGACTACTACCTGCACCGCTCGCTGAGCTACCAGCGCAGTTGCGCCGGCAGCGTCCGCAGCACCGCGACGCTGACCCTGACCAACGCCGCGCCGTCCGGCCGGCTGCCCAGCTACGTCACGATCCGCGCCGACCACCCGTCCTACCCGCACGGGCCGGCCGACAACAAGGTGCTGGTGAACTACTACGTCACCCCCGGCTCCACCGTGACCGCGGTGCGACTGGACGGCCGGCCGGTCATCGTGGCACCCGGCACCGAGAAGGGCCTGACCGTGTTCACCCTGCCGGTGGAACTGCCGGCCGGGGTCGCCCGGGTGCTCACCGTCACCGCGACCGAGCCGGACCGAACCGGTCCGGTGCGAGTGCTCAAGCAGCCGGGGGTGACGGCCGAATCGGTAACACTGAGCGAGCAGGGTTGCGGCTAGGACCACCCCGGGGGGACAGATGATCGGCGCCAACGGCCAGCCGAGCCGGCGCGCGGTGCTGGGCGGCATCGGACTGGGCGCGGCCGGGCTGCTCGGCGGCGGGCTGTACCTGTTCGACGACCGGTCGGCCGCCGGCTCCGCCGCGGTGGACGTCGTCAGGTGGCGCCGGGTACGCGGCCAGCGGTACTACATCGGCCACCGCGGCTCCGGCGACGTCCGGCCGGAGCACACCATGCCGGCCTACCAGGCCGCGGCCGATTGGGGTGCCCGGGCGCTGGAGGTGAGCACCAGTGCCACCTCCGACGGCGTCCTGGTCTGCATGCACGACCTCACGCTGGACCGGACCACCACCGGCACCGGGCCGGTCAACGCGCACACCTGGGCGGAGCTGACCAAGCTCGGGGTGACCCAACCGGAACTCGGGCCGGCCTGGGCGAACACCCCGATCCCCCGGCTGGAGCAGGTGCTGGACGCCTTCGGTGGCCGGTTGGTGCTGTGCCTGGAGGCCAAGCGGTACGAGGACTACCCGCTGATGATGGACCTGATCGCCCGGCGCGGCCTGCGCAAGTCGGTCATCGTCAAGGCCTTCCACGAGAGCGAGGCGGTCGCCGACGCCAAGAGCACCGGCTACCCCGTGTTCAGCTACCTCGGCGTGCCCGACGTCAGCCTGGCCGCCATCGCCGCCGCGGCCAAGCCGCTGGATGCGCGCACCGACTACCTGGTGCTGCCGACCACCGGCGGTGCGTCCGGCGACCAGTTGCTGCCCGAGTCCTACGTCCGGGCCGCGGTGGCCACCGGCATTCCGGTCTGGGCGTATCCGGTGCACCGGCGCTACGAGGCCGACTACTTCTTCGGCCTCGGCGTGTCCGGCCTGGTCACCTCCAGCTACGCCTACGTCACCACCCGCACGCCGACCACTCGGTTCGACACCTGGCCCAGCAAGGCGGTCGCGTCCGGTGAGATGAATCGGCTGCCGGACGAGAAGACCTACGCGCCGCAGTGGACCGGCACCGTCGAGCTCACCCTGGCCAAGCGGGACTCGCAGCACTTCATCACCCTCGGCCAGTTCAGCCCGCTGGCCAACGCGACGGGCAGCTACCAGGTGCAGGTGCAGGCCCGCTGGAACGTGCTGCCGCAGGACACCGGCACCGGCATCGCGATCGCGTTCGGGCACGCCGACGACCGCTACTACGAGGACGGGCTGGGCGCCAGCGACGGGTACCACGCGGTGCTGACCGCGGCCGGTGAGCTGCGGCTGTACAGCCACCTGGCCGGCCAGCGAACTCCTCAGCTGCTGGCCGATCCGGTGCCGACGCCGGCCCCGGCCGAGGGCGACTGGATGTCGTTGCGGCTCACCGTCTTCCCCCAGGGCATCAGCTGGAGCCGACTGGACGCCGCGGCGCCGGACAGCGGATCGGCGGCCCGGGTGAGCGCCGAGGATCCCCGGTTCCGCGGCGGTTACCTGCACCTCGGACGTACCTCGGCGGAGAAGAGCTCGGTGAGCTTCCGTTCGCTGACCGTCAGCTGACCGCGGCCAGGCTCAGTCGGCTCAGGGCCGAACGACCCGGGCAGCAGAGTCGGCTCAGATCGAGCGACCCGGGCAGCAGAGCCGGCTCAGATCGAGCGACCCGGGTAGCCGAGCCGGCTCAGGACCGAGCCGACCTGGCCGCGATCTCGGTGTGCAGCGCCTGGCGCAGCATGGTGCTCGAGGTGTGCACGGTGTAGGGCAGGTAGAAAACCTCGACCCCCAGCGGCGCGAATTCCTGCTCCAGCCGGATGCCCTTCTCGGTGCCGCGCCAGTCGTCGCCCTTGATGATCACGTCGAAGTGCAGCCGCTCCCACATCTGCAGCTTGGTCGGCAGTTCCTCGCAGACCGCCTCGTCGACGTACCGGATGCTCTGCACGATCTCCAGCCGCTCGGCCAGCGGCACCACCGGCAACCGGCCCTTGGCCTTGGCCGCCAGCTCGTCCGAGACCACCCCGGCGATCAGGTAGTCACAGCCCAGCCGGGCGTTGCGCAGGATGTTCAGATGTCCGATATGAAACATGTCGAACACGCCGGGCGCATAACCGACCCGGCCCTGCCGCAAGCTGTGCTCCACCAATTCCCCCGAACCGTACGATAAGCCCCGTGCCGCACCCGCGGGTTTCCCATCCCACCCTGTTCCGCGTGCGAATACTGTTAAGATTAGT
>DASUAC010000578.1:0-2629 GCA_035763985.1 Jatrophihabitans sp.
GTCTCGGCGCGCACCGAGCAGTCGCTGCGGCTGCAGGCCGGCCGGCTGGCCGAGTTCGCCGCCGGGCTGTCCGAGACCGAGCTGACCGAGGCCGGCCAGCTGCTGGCCGGCCGGGCCCGGTTCGAGCAGCGGGCGGTCGTGGTGGCCGCCGACCGGCCGGAGCTGATCGCCGCGCTGGCGGCACTGGCCGTCGGCGGCCAGCACCCGGCGCTGGCCGCCGGCACCGCCGCGGGTGAGGTCAACCCGGTCTTCGTGTTCCCCGGCCAGGGCACCCAGTGGGCCGGCATGGCGGTGGATCTGCTCGACACCAGCGAGGTGTTCTGGGAGTGGATGTGCCGCTGCGACGGCGCGCTGGCGCCGTACACCGAATGGTCGGTGCTGGACGTGCTGCGCGGCGAGGACGGCGCCCAGCAGCTGGTCGGCTCGGACGTCATCCAGCCGGTGCTGTTCGCGGTGATGGTGTCGCTGGCGGCGCTGTGGCGCTCGGTCGGCGTGGAGCCGGCCGCGGTGCTCGGCCACTCCCAGGGCGAGATCGCCGCCGCCTTCGTCTCCGGCGCGCTGTCGCTGGACGACGCGGCCCGGGTGGTCGCGCTGCGCAGCCAGGCGCTGACCCGGCTGCGCGGCACCGGCGGCATGCTCGCGGTGGCGCTGCCGGCCGAGCAGGTGAGCGAGCGGATCGCACCGTGGGCCGACCGGCTCTGGATCGCGGTGCACGCCAGCCCGACCGGCACCGTGGTGGCCGGCGAGCCGGCCGCGGTGGAGGAGTTCCAGGCCAGCTGCGGGGAGAACGTCAAGACCCGCCGGATCGACGTGGACTACGCCTCGCACACCCCGCACATGCAGCCGCTGCAGGCCGAACTGGCCGAGCTGCTGGCCGACATCGAGCCCCAGCCGACCGAGATCCGGTTCTGCTCCTCGCTGGCTGGTGAGTTCATCGCCACCACCGAGCTCGGCACCGGCTACTGGTACGAGAACCTGCGCAACCCGGTGGTGTTCGCGCCGGCCGTCGCCGCCTTCGCCGGTGAGCTGGCCGCGCCGCTGTTCCTGGAGGTCAGCCCGCATCCGGTGCTGGGCGGCGACCTGCGCGACATCACCCACGTACAGGGCATCAACGCGACCGTCGGCGAGACGCTGCGGCGCGGCTCCGGTGACTGGCGGCAGTTCTTGAGCGTGGTCGCCCAGGCCTTCGTGCACGGCGCCGCGGTGGACTGGCAGTCGGTGCTCGGCGCGGCGCCGGTGACCGACCTGGCCGTACCCACCTATGCCTTCGACCATCGCCGGTACTGGCTGGACGGCACCCCCGGCGGGGCGGTGACGGCCGCCGGCATCGCCGCGGCCGGCCACCCGCTGCTGGAGGCCGCGGTCACCGAGGCCGGCGGCGGCTACCTGCTCACCGGCCGGCTGTCCGCCGAGCGGACGGCCTGGCTGGCCGATCACGGCGTCTCCGGCACGGTGCTGTTCCCCGGCGCCGGCCTGGTCGAGCTGGCGCTGGCCGCGGCCGAGCTGGCCGGCTGCGCCGAGCTCGCCGAGTTCACCCTGGAGCGCCCGCTGGTGCTGCCCGAGCGCGGCACGGTGGAGGTCCAGGTCAGCCTGGCCGCGCCGGACGCCGAGGGGCAGCGGGCGGTCGCGGTGTTCAGCCGGTCCGCCGGCACCGAGTGGCTGCGCTGCGCGGCCGGCATCGCGCTGGCCGGGAACCTGACCGGCGAGCCGGCGGCGTGGGCCGAGCAGTGGCCGCCGCTCGGCGCCGAGCCGGTGGCCGAGGGCTATCCCGAGCTGGCCGACGCCGGCTACCACTACGGCCCGGCCTTCCAGGGGCTGACCGCGCTCTGGCGGACCGGCGAGGAGCTGTACGCCGAGCTCGCCGCGCCGGACGGCATCGACGTGACCGGCTACGGCATCCATCCGGTGCTGCTGGACTCGGCGCTGCACCCGCTGGCGCTGGCCTCGCTGGAGGGCGATCTGGTGCTGCCATTCAGCTTCCGCGGCGTCCGGCTGGCCGCGACCGGTGCCTCGGCGCTGCGGGTCCGGCTGACCGGCTCGGGGGAGGACCACCGGATCGAGGCGGTCGACCCGGCCGGACGTCCGGTGCTGACCGTGGACGCGCTGCGGGCCCGGCCGATCGCCGCCGACGGACTGCGCCCGGCCGGCCAGGCCGCCCCGCCGCTGCACCGGCTGGGCTGGCTGCCGGCGCCGGAGGCCGCGACCTCGACCGCGACCTGGCTGGAACTGACCGACGAACTGCCGGCCGAGTCCGAGCCGGTGCCCGACCTGCTGGCGGTGCGCTGTGCGCCGCCGGTGGGCGAACCGGCCACGGCGGCCCGTGCGCTGACCGTGCGGGTGCTGGAGCTGCTGCAGACCTTCCTCGCCGAGGACCGGTTCGCCAGCAGCCGGCTGGTGCTGCTGACCGCCGGTGCGACCGGGCCGGTGACCTCCGCGCAGGCGCTCGCCGGCAGCGCGGCCTGGGGCCTGGTCCGGGCGGCGGCCGCCGAGCATCCGGACCGGCTGGCGCTGGTCGACACCGACTTCGCGCCGGGCGGTGAGCTGCAGCCGGTGCTGGCCGGGCTGATCGAGGCCGGCGAGTGGCAGCTGGCGATCCGGGACGGCGCGGTGCTGGTGCCGCGGCTGGCCC
>DASUAC010000579.1:0-2184 GCA_035763985.1 Jatrophihabitans sp.
GAACAGCGCGATGACCGCCGCACCGGTTGCCGCCACGGCGCAGATGGCGAACAGCGCCCGGTAGGCGGCCAGCGAGGGCAACTCGAAGCCTGCCACCGTGACGGTGCTGATGGCCAGCAGGCTGCCGCCGATCGCACTGGCCAAGGAGCTGCCAAGGCTACGGGACAACGAGTTCAGCCCGTTGGCCGCTGCCAGTTCGGAGGCCGGCGAGTTCCGGTTGATCAGCGTCGGCATCGCCGCATAGCCGATTCCGGTGCCGACGCCGACCACCGTGCTGCCCAGCAGCACGTACCAGATCGAGCCGGTGACGGTGATCCGCAGCAGCCAGCCGACCGCCACGATGACCGCGCCCACGGTCAGCGTGCGGTGCGCGCCGATCGAGCCGATCAGCCGCGCCGCCACCGGCGCCAGCAGCAGCATCAGCAGGCCGCTCGGCAGCAGGCACAGGCCGGCCACCAGGGCGGAGGAGCCGAAGCCGTACCCGCTCGCCGGCGGTGCCTGCACGTACGGGGCGGTGCCGATCAGGCTTGCGAACAACGCGAAACCGAACATCAGCGACGCCGTGTTGGTCAACATGATCGGCCGGCGCGCGGTCGCCCGGATGTCCACCAGCGGTTGCCGGGTGCGCAGTTCCAGCGCAACGAACGCGCACAGCAGTACGGCGCTGGCCGCCAGCAGCCCCAGGGTGCGGACCGAACCCCAGCCCCACTCCGAGCCCTGCGCCAGCGGCAGCAGCAGCGCGATCAGCCCGGCGGTCAGTACCGCCGAACCGAGCACGTCGACCCGGCCGCCGGTGCGGTTGGGCGCCTCCGGGACGATCAGCACGGTGCCCAGCAGGGCGAGCCCACCGGCGGCCGCGGTGATCCAGAACAGCACGTGGAAGTCGGCATGTTCGCCGATCAGGCCGCCCAGCGGCAGGCCGAGCGCGCCGCCCACGCCGAGCATCGAGCTGATCAGGGCGATGGCCGAGGCGACCCGGTCCCGGGGCAGCAGCGAGCTGAGCAGGCTGATGCCGAGCGGGATGGCCGCCAGCGACATGCCCTGGACGGCCCGTCCGGCGATCAGCAGCCCCACGTTGTCGGTGACCGCGTCCAGCAGCGAACCGGCGGTGAGCGCGGCCAGGGTGACCAGCAGCATGACCCGCTTGCCGTACATGTCGCCCAGCCGGCCGAAGAACGGCACCGCGACCGCGCCCACCAGCAGCGTGGAGGTGAGCAGCCATTCGACGTTCGCCGGGGAGGTGTGCAGGTCGGCCGGCAGGATGGACAGCACCGGCACCAGCAGCGACTGGGTGAGCGAGACGACCAGCGTGCCGAGGCCGACGACCAGCAGTTCCAGCCGGGCCCGTGCGGTCGACGGCCGGCTCGGTGCGCGCACCGGGGGAGCGCTGGTCACCACTTCATCGGTCATGCGCTACTGCCTGTCCTTTGGCGTGCGGAGATTGCAGTCAGCGCACCGAAGGAAACGCATACCGCGCTAGCAGCCTAAAGCGTCCCGGCAGCCCACCACCTCGAGGGCGGCTCGAAGACAGCGACCGCGGAGCCGAGCAGGAGCATCGGCCGGCAGCTGCTAGGACAGCCCGCCGCAGCCGCTCTGGATGTACTGCGAGTAGCCCGACTGGATCCCCCAGGACTGCACCACGCCCTCGCAGTTCGTGGTGTGCCCGCCGATCTCGTTGGTGTGCGCGGCGTCGGAGTAATACAGCCAGCCGCATTCGGTGTTGGTGGGGCAGGCCGAATAGGCCTGGGCCGGCGTACCGGGCAGCAGGATGGCACCGGCCGCGGCGAACGCGGCCGCTCCGGCGAGGATGCGACGGGACACGTGCGGCCTCCAGGTTGTCCGTAATGCGAGGAAGCTACGGGTCGCCGGTCGCCGTGTCAATGATCTTCGAGCGACCGGTCGCTCCGGACCCGGACCATGCCGTCCGGCAACCGGTCGCGGACGGCGCCTGCAACCGGTCGCGGACGGCGCCTGCAACCGGTCGCGGACGGCGCCTTGGACGGGGTCAACCGGCCGCCGTAGGGTGCGTTACAGCCTCATCCGCCGCTTTACGAACGGAGCGCCCGCCATGCCGAACGGGGACATGTGGGACAGCCTGGTGCGGCCCTCGGCCGAGCTGGCCGAGACCTACCGGGCTACCGGCCGCTGGCGCAGCGAGACCGTCCTGGACGACCTGTACCGGGC
>DASUAC010000580.1:0-6592 GCA_035763985.1 Jatrophihabitans sp.
CACCTCGGTGATGCCGGCCCGGTGCGCGGCGAGCAGCTTCTGCTTGACGCCGCCGATCGGCAGCACCCGTCCGGTCAGCGAGACCTCCCCGGTCATCGCCACGTCGGACCGCACCGGCCGGCCAGACAGCAGCGATGCCAGCGCGGTGGTCATCGTGACGCCCGCGCTCGGGCCGTCCTTCGGCACCGCCCCCGCCGGCACGTGCACGTGGACGCCGCGGTCCTTCAGCTCGCCGACCGGCAGCGACAGCTCCGTGCCGTGCGAGCGCAGGTAGGACAGCGCGATCCGCGCCGACTCCTTCATCACATCACCGAGCTGGCCGGTAAGCGTGACCCCGGTCTCGCCGGTCTCCCGGCCGGCCAGCGACGCCTCGACGAACAGCACGTCACCACCGGCGCCGGTCACCGCCAGGCCGGTTGCCACCCCGGGCACCGCGGTCCGCTCGGCGGTCTCCGGGGTGTGCCGGGGCCGGCCGAGGTACCCGCGCAGGTCGGCCTCGTCCACCGTCACCGGAGACTCGGCACCGGACAGCGCGGCGGCCGCGGTCACCTTGCGCAGGATCCGGCCGATCAGCCGCTCCAGTTCGCGGACGCCGGCCTCCCGGCTGTACTCGGCGGCCAGCTTGCGCAGCGCCTCCTCGCTCAGCGCCACCTCGCCCGGCTGCAGCCCGGCCCGCTCCAGCTGCCGGGGCAGCAGGTGGTCCCGCGCGATGGTCAGCTTCTCGTCCTCGGTGTAGCCATCGAGGGTGACCAGCTCCATCCGGTCCAGCAGCGGGCCCGGGATGGACTCCAGCACGTTGGCGGTGGCCAGGAACAGCACGTCGGACAGGTCGAGTTCGACCTCCAGGTAGTGGTCCCGGAAGGTGTGGTTCTGCGCCGGGTCGAGCACCTCGAGCAACGCCGCGGTCGGGTCGCCCCGGTAGTCGGCGCCGAGCTTGTCGACCTCATCCAGCAGCACCACCGGGTTCATCGAGCCGGCCTCTTTGACGGCCCGCACGATCCGGCCAGGCAGCGCGCCGACGTAGGTGCGCCGGTGGCCGCGGATCTCCGCCTCGTCCCGGACGCCGCCGAGCGCCACCCGGACGAACTTGCGGCCCATCGCCCGGGCGACCGACTCGCCCAGCGAGGTCTTGCCGACCCCGGGCGGCCCGACCAGCGCCAGCACCGCACCGCTGCGCCGGCCACCGATCACGCCGAGGCCGCGGTCGGCCCGGCGCCGGCGGACGGCGAGGTACTCGATGATCCGCTGCTTCACGTCGTCCAGCCCGGCGTGGTCGTCGTCCAGCACCGTACGGGCGCCCGCGAGGTCGTAGGCGTCGTCGGTGCGGGTGTTCCACGGCAGTTCCAGCACGGTGTCCAGCCAGGTCCGGATCCAGCCGACCTCGGGTGACTGCTCGGAGGTGCGCTCCAGCTTGTCGACCTCGGCCAGCGCCGCCTCGGCCACCTTCGCCGGCAGCTCGGCGGCCTCCACCCGGGCCCGGTAGTCCTGCTCCTCGGACGCGGACTTACCGTTCAGCTCGGCCAATTCCTTGCGGATCGCGGTCAGCTGCTGGCGCAGCAGGAACTCCCGCTGCTGCTTGTCCATGCCCTCGGCGACGTCCTTGCGGATGGTCTCCGCGACGTCCAGCTCGGCCAGGTGCTCCCGGCTCCAGCCGATGAGCCGGCGCAGCCGCTCGGCGGAGTCCACGGTCTCCAGCAGCCACGCCTTCTGCTCGTTGTTCAGGTAGCCCGCGTAGCCGGCCAGGTCGGCCAGCGCCGCCGGATCGGTCATCGACTGCACGGTGTCGATGAACTGGAAGGCACCCCGCTGCTGTAGGACGGTGATCGCGATCGACTTGTATTCCTTGACCAGATCCCGCAGTTCGGCGTTCGGCGCGACCGGTTCGTCCAGCACGGTGGCGGTCACCCAGAGCGCCGCGCCCGGGCCGGTGGTGCCGGTGCCGATCCTGGCCCGCCGGGTGCCGCGCACCACCGCGGCGTGCTCGCCGCCGCGCAGCCGTCCCACCTGCTCGATCACGCCGACCGTGCCGAATCCGGAGTACTTGCCGTCCAGTCGCGGTACCAGCAACACCTGCGCCTGGTCGGCCTCGCCGCTCTGGCCGACGGACGCCTGCGCGGCTTCGACGGCGGCGCGGGTCTCCGAGTCGGCCATGGCAACCGGTACGACCATCCCGGGCAGCACCACCAGGTCGTCCAGCGGCAGCATCGGGAGTGGGTAGGTCTCAGCCATCTTCGTCCTCACTGTCTGGGCTCGATCCTCGTGACTCAGCCGAGGACTTGAGCCACACCCACTCAACTCCGCACCGGCGCTCTTTGTTTCCTCAGACTTCCCGCACGCTGTTCGCTTTGAGCGATCACGGATCTAGAGTCTGAACGAGGCAAATGCCGCTTTAACGGCTCGCTCCGAAACAGCCGGAGGCCCGCAGGACGGAAGAAGGCACCATGCTCCGAACCCCCCACGCCAGATTCGCCTCACTCATCGCACTGCTCGCGACGGTGCTGCTCACCGCGGGGATCAGCCCGGCCGCCAGGGCCACGACCTCGCCCGGCTTCGACGACGACGGGTCGCTGTTCAGCATCTACTACGACTGCCGGCAGGGTCAGAATCCCTGCCCGGGCCACGGCACGGTCGGCGACGTGGCATCGCCCAGCGAGGACGGCCAGTCACTGAAGATCGACTACCAGTCCGGCAACCCGTCCTACATGGGCATCTACGCCTACCACAAGTGGGCCGCCGACCACTCGGCCACCCGGTTCCAGATCAACTACGACTTCTACTTCCCGAACAAGGCGCCGATCCAGGCGCTGGAATTCCCGATGAACGACTACATCAACAACGTCCGCTACCAGTGGGCGATGCAGTACGAGATCAAGGCGACCGGTGGTACCTGGCGAATCTGGACCGGCACGTCCTGGCAGGGCATCGGCATCGCGCAGACCCTGAACGCCGGCACCTGGTACACCCTCACCATCGACGGTGACCTGGTCAGCAACCAGGTGCACTACATGGACTTCATCGTCAACGGCACCAGCCACTCGCTGACCGGGTACAGCTTCAACCCGACCAGCGGCGCCGGTGACTTCCTGGTCGCCGCCATGCAGCTGGACGGCGACTCCAATGCCGACCCGTTCCAGGTCTACTACGACAACTGCCACTTCTACTGGGCATGAACTTCGGCCGCCGAGGTGCATACCAATTGGTATGCACCCCGCGCTATGCTCGGACGTATGAGCACCCAGATCGCGATCCGGCTGGCCGACCATGAACTGGCCGCGCTGGACAAGGAGGTCGCCGAGGGCCGCGCCACGAATCGGGCCGAGGCGGTTCGGCGCGGCATCGCATATCTCGAACGGACTCAGCGGTATCGGGGCGAGGAGGCCGCCCTACTAGAACTGGCCCGCCGAGGCGACGTCGTATATCCAGACTTAGAGGTGCTGCTCGACCTACCGCATCCGAATCTCGACTGATGCGCTCGATTGCGCTGGTCCGGTTGGACAAACCGCGACCGGCGCTCATCCTCACCAGACCATCCGTGCTCCACCTGCACAACTGGGTAACGATCGCCCCGATTACCAGCACCGTTCGCGGTTATCCCAGTGAGGTACTGATCGGCAGCCGCAACGGTCTCGACCATGACTGCGTGATCAGCTGTGACAACATCACCACCGTCCGTCGGGAGGCGGTTGGCGCTACCATCGGCCTGCTGTTCGATGATCAGGAGCCAGCACTGGCCAGAGCGATCAGCGACGCATTCGCCTTGTATCTCTACTGATCGCTGCGAAGTCCACGGGGGGCGCCCAATCGGCCCCGAACCCGTTCTGCTGGGGTTGTTCGTACCGCACGAGCTGAGCTTTATCCATACGGCCTTTGGTGATTTGGGGGTATATCTCGGCAATGGACCGGCCGCCGCAGAACACCACCAGGCTTCCCTGGATATCGCACAACAGTTGGCCACCGCCGACCCCGGCAACGCCCAAATCCAGCAGGCACTAGCAGCGCTGCGGGCCAAGCTCGATGAGCTTGGCCCGCAGGATCCAGCTGCTAATGCTGCGGATTGACGACCAGCGCGCTACCGCCGCCCAGCCGGACCGGCTCGGCCGCCGCCTGGAACCGGTTGCCGGACAGGAACTGGATGCCGGTGGCATTGCCGATGTAGCTGTCCCGCGGCATCACCGGCCCGGACAGCTCCCGGAACTGCTCGCCGTACTGGGACATCAATTGCTGGGCCACCGGGCTGTTGTAGAAGTCCGGCTCGGCGTCGGTCAGCGCACCGTTGCGCTGGCTGGCCCGCGGCGCGGCGATCGCGTCCGGCAGGCTCATCCCGAAGTCGATGTGGTTGAGCAGGATCTGCAGCACGGTGGTGATGATCGTCGCGCCACCCGGTGAACCGACCGCGAACAGCGGCTTGCCGCCGGAGAGCACGATGGTCGGGTTCATGCTCGACCGCGGCCGCTTGCCCGGCGCCGGCAGGTTCGGGTCGTAGACACCCGGCGCGGACGGCGCGAAGTCGAAGTCGGTCATCTCGTTGTTGAGCAGGAATCCCCGGCCCGGCACGGTGATCCCGCTGCCGGCGATCTGCTCGATGGTGTTGGTGTAGCTGACCACGTTGCCGTACTTGTCGGCCACCGTCAGGTGGTTGGTCGAGGTGCCCTCGTGCGCCGGGTTCGGCGCCGTGCTGCTGGCGGTGCAGCCGGAGTACGGCGGGAACGGGTGACCCGGCGCGGCCGGCGCGGTCAGCGCGTGGTCACCGATCAGGCAGCTGCGGGTGGCGGCGAATGCCGGATCCAGCAGGCCGGACTGCGGCACCGGCTCGTAGTCGGAGTCGCCGATGTAGGCGTTGCGGTCGGCGAAGGCCAGCCGGGACGCCTCCAGGTACTGGAACAGCGCCTGCGCCCGCGGCTCGGCGGACAGGTCCCACTTGCTCAGGATGTTCAGCGCCTCACCGGTGGTCAGCCCACCGCTGGACGGCGGCGCCATGCCGTAGACGTCCAGGCCGCGGTAGCTGACGTGGGTCGGCGGACGGATCTTGGCGGTGTAGTTGGCGATGTCGGTGGCGGTCATGATGCCGGGCCGGACGTAGAAGTTGCTGCCCGAATACACCGGCGGATGCTGCACCGTGTTGGCGATCTGGTTGGCCAGCGGTCCGTGGTACAGGTAGTCGGGCCCGTACCGTGCCAGCTTCTCGTACGTCTCGGCCAGCTCCGGGTTACGGAAGTGGGTGCCGACCGGCAGCGGCTGGCCGTCGGAGGTGAGAAACAGCTTGCGGCTGCTGGTGAAAGTCTGCAGGTCGGGCAGCGACTTCTGCTCCTGCTGATTGAAGTCGGCGGTCACCGGGAAGCCCCGCTCGGCCACCTCGATGGCCGGCTTCAGGTCGGCGCCGAAGCTCTTCTTGCCGTACTGCCGGACGGCCGTCGCCCAGGTGGCCACCTGGCCCGGCACGCCGATCGACAGCCCGGACCGGCGGGCGTCCTCGAACGCCAGCGGCTTGCCGGTGTTCGGGTCGATGAAGAACTGCGGGTTGCAGCCGGCCGGGCACATCTCCCGGCCGTCGATGGTCACCACCTGGTGGGTCTTGGCCAGGTAGATCACCATGAACCCGCCACCGCCCGGGCCGGCCACGAACGGCTCGGTCACGCCGAGCGTGCTGGCCACCGCCACCGCGGCGTCGATCGCGTTGCCGCCGGACTTCAGGACCTCGATGCCTGCCTTGCTGGCGTTGAACTCGGCCGAGGCAACCGCGCCACCGCTGCCGGTGGCGACCGGTTGCTTCTGGTAGTTCGGCCGATGCTCCGGCCGGGCACTGGCCGTCGAGCCGTTCGAGACGAGTGCGGCGGTGGCCAGAGCCGCCACCGCCACCGTTGTTGTAAGCACACGGGATTTCACGCGCGAACACCCCCTTCAGCTGCGAAGAAGCCTTATTTACCCGTACTCGGCTGTTCGGCGGGTGTCAACACGAAGCGTAGGGCAGTACCACCTGCCCACAGAAGTACTAGTGGCCGCCCAACTGGGTGTTCGAAGCGTTCAGCGCGATACCGAGCCGCAGCGCGTTGGCCTCGTCCTCGGACTTCTCGCGCGGCTCGTAGATCGAATCGGCCTCGACGCGCCGGGTCCACACGTAGAAGGCGGCGACCAGCGCGACGAAGAGCAGGAACCCGGAGAGCTCGAACCAGAAAGCGACCATCGCGGCCTCCTTAGCCTGATCAGGACGGTACGCCCCCCAAGGCCATCAGGAGAGGCGTTGTGATCAAGTAGTTAGCTGGGCCAAGGCCACCGCACCTGCCGTCGCCACGTTCAGCGAATCGACCCCGTCGGCCATCGGGATCCGTACCCAGCGGTCGGCCCGGGCCAGCACCGGCTCGGTCAACCCCCGGCCCTCCGCGCCGAGCAGCACCGCCCACCGGCCGGCCGGACGCACCGAGGACACCGGCAAGGCGGCCGGACGCGGGGTCAGCGCGAGCAACTCGATGCCACGATCTGCCAGCAATTGCAGGGAATCCGGCCACGGGTCGGGCAGCACGGCGAAACCGACGCCGAACACGTTGCCCATCGACACCCGCACGCTGCGCCGGTACAGCGGGTCGGCGCAGCGCGG
>DASUAC010000581.1:0-3003 GCA_035763985.1 Jatrophihabitans sp.
ACCGCCGGCCGGCGTCGAATCGTCGTCCGGCTGGCTGGTGTAGTAGCAGCGGCTGCCGGTCGTCAGCACGCCGTGCCGGTCATGTGCCAGCCGGCGCATCGTCGATTCGGTCTGGCGCAGCAGCGACCCGGCATCGCTGACCGGACGGCCGTAGCTGGTGAGCGTCCGGCCGGGTCGCTGCGGGTTGAGCACCAGCCAGCCGGCGCCGGCCAGCATCCCCAGCACGCAGACCGCGATCAGGCGGATGGCAAAGCGCCGCCAGAGCGAATGTGCTCCGCTGCTTGGCGCTCGACGCCTACCGCCCACCGACCCCATGACCGATAGATCAGGGTAGGGGAAGCGCCTGTGCGGCGCGCACGGGTGCCCGAGCGGGGACGGGCAGGTACGTACGATCGGGTAGGTGAGCCGCGCAATCGCAATCGCCAGTTGCCGGCAACTGCCCGACGGCGACGCCGAGGACCAGTTGCTGGTGGCCGCCCTGACCGAACTCGGGCTGACCGCGACGGTGCTGGCCTGGACCGACGAGCACGTCGACTGGGACGCCTTCGACGCCACGGTGATCCGCAGCACCTGGGACTACACGCTGCGCCGGGCGGAGTTCCTGGCCTGGGCGGAACGGGTGCCGCGGCTGCACAACCCGGCCGCGGTGCTGCGCGGCAACAGCGACAAGGGTTACCTGGCCCGGCTGGTGGCGGCCGGCGTCCCGACCGTGCCGACCGAGTTCTTCCCGCCCGGCGAGCCGGTCCGGTTGCCGGCCGGGACCGAGTTCGTGGTCAAGCCGGCCGTGGGCGCCGGTTCGATCGGGGCCGGCCGGTTCGCCACCGGTGCGGAGTCCGCGGCGCTCGAGCACGCCGAGATGCTGCAGGCGCTCGGCCGCACGGTGATGGTGCAGCCGTACCTGGCCGAGGTGGACACGGCCGGTGAGACGGCGCTGATCTTCCTGGACGGCCGGTACAGCCACGCGATCTGCAAGTCGGCCATGCTGGTGCCGGAGGCCCGCCACCGGCTGGACGCCGCGGAGCTCTACCTGACCGAGACGATCACCGCGCGCCAACCTTCCGCGGCCGAGCGCGAGGTTGCCGAGCGGGTGCACGCGGTGCTCGCCGAGGAAGCCGGCCAGCCACTGCTGTACGCCCGGATCGACCTGCTGCCCGGCCCGGACGGCCCGCTGCTGCTGGAGGCCGAGCTGATCGAGCCGTCGCTGTTCCTGGCGTACTCGGCCGGCGCGGCCGAGCGGATGGCGGCGGCGATCGCCGAGCGGATCGGCGCCGGTTGCCCATGACCGAGCGGATGCCCATGACCGACGGGTTGCCCATCACCGTCGCACTACCGGCCTCGGCCGCCGAGCGGGAGCGCCGCGCGGGGCTGCTGCGGATGAAGGCGGTGGCCGGCGGCGCGCTGCTGCTCGCCGCGGTGGTGTTCCTGCTGTGCCAGCTGGCCGGCTCCGGCACCGGGGCCTGGCCGTACCTGCAGGCGGCCAGCGAGGCGGCCATGGTCGGCGGCCTGGCCGACTGGTTCGCGGTCACCGCGCTGTTCCGCCATCCGCTCGGGCTGCCGATCCCGCACACCGCGATCATCCCGCGCAAGAAGGACCAGATCGGCGAGAGCCTGGGCAGCTTCGTCGAGCAGAACTTCCTCACCCCGGAGGTGGTCGGCCCGCGGCTGCAGGCCGCGGAGGTGCCCCGCCGGCTCGGGGAGTTCCTCGCCGCCGGCGACCGGCCGGAGCAGCTGGCAGCCGAGTTCGGCGCGGCGCTGGCCGGGGCGAACACGGTGCTCGCCGACGACGACATCCGGCTGGCGCTGGAGCGATTCGCCGACGCCCAGCTGCGCCGGCTGCCGGCCGCGCCGGTGGTGGCCAAGGTGATCGACCTGGCGGTGCAGGGCGAACAGCACCAGGTGCTGCTCACCGAGGGGCTGCGCGCGCTGATGCGCTTCCTGGACGACAACCGGGACCTGTTCCGGCAGCGGCTGGGCGAGGAGTCGCCGGACTGGGTGCCGGACTGGCTGGACGGCAAGGTGTTCAACCGGATCTTCTCCGGCGTGCAGAACTTCCTGGCCGACCTGACCGGCGACCCGCGGCACCCGCTGCGGCTGCAGTTCGACGCGCGGCTGCGTGACTATGCCGCACGGCTGCGCACCGACCCGGACGCCAGCGCGCACCTGGAGCGGTGGAAGTCCGAGCTGCTGGACCACCCGGCGGTACGCACCGCGCTGGCCTCGCTCTGGCTGCCGTTGAAGAAGGCGGTGCTGGAGGCGGCCGCCGACCCGAACTCCGAGCTGCGCCGGGTGATCGCCTCGGCCATCCGGCAGGCCGGGCTGGCGCTGGGCACCGACCGGGAGCTGCAGGCCAAGTGCGACCGCTGGCTACTGGCCGTGACGAACCACGTGCTTGCCCATTACTCGGGGGAGTTGTCCGGGGTGATCACCCACACGGTGGCCCGCTGGGATGCCAAATCCACCACGCGCCGGCTGGAATTGCAGGTGGGCAGGGATCTGCAATTCATCCGGATCAACGGCACCGTGGTGGGCTCATTGGTCGGGCTGGCCATCTACGCGGTGTCCCGGTTGTTGTGAGTTGGTCCCCAGATCCGCCCGGTGAACCTCGAATGGCCGGGCGGCTACGGGCGAATGGCTGGGCAAGTCGTCTAATTTTGCAAATCTCAACAGGCAATTGCGGGTTGTGCCCGTCAAAATGACGGACGTGTCTGTGCGTGTGTTGATGTCTGCAAAGTCTCTCGCTCGGGAACTCTGGTGTTACGGCGAGGACGACCTGTGGCCGCAAGCTCTGGTGCTCGAGCCGGAGACGCTGGCCGAACTGTCGGCGGAGTTCGGCCGACTGCGTACCGATGCCGACGCGGTGGCCAGGGTCTGGCCGGACGCGCCGGACGAGGCGGCGTTCCTGCTGATCCCGGCGATCGAGCGGCTGGAGGGCAGGCGGCGACCGGCGGCGCGGTCGCGCCGCCGGCCCCGCACCGCGATGCCGGCGATCCTGCGACCGGAGAC
>DASUAC010000582.1:0-6654 GCA_035763985.1 Jatrophihabitans sp.
GTCACCGTGTTGGACAGCCCGAGCGGGGCACCGACCGCGACGACCTCCTGGCCCACCTGCAGGGCCGCCGACTTGGCGAAGGTGGCTGCCGGCTGTGCGGGCTGGCCGCCGATCTTCACCACCGCGAGGTCGTCACCGGGGTCGGTTCCGGTGACGGACGCCGTCTGTTCGCTGCCGTCGGCGAGGGTGACGGTGATCCGGTCGGAGGACGCCGGTGCGGTGCCGTCCAGGGTCACCACGTGGTTGTTGGTGAGGATGTAGCCGTCGGAGGAGATGATCACCCCGGAGCCGGTTCCGGCGCTGGTCTGGCCGACCACGTTGATCGTGACGACGCTGGGACCGATGCCGGCCGCGGCCGCCGCGACGGTGCCGGTGCCGGCCGAGACCGTCGGCGCGGCCTGGTTGGTGATCGTGATCGAGGATCCGTTGGTGGAATGGTCCAGCGCCGCATAGCTGGCCACTCCGATGCCGGCGCCGACCACCGCGGCCACCAGTGCCGACAGCAGGATGACCAGGCGTAGCCGGGGCCTTGCCGGCGGTGCGGCCGGCGGCGCGGCCGGCGGCCCTGCCGGGGGCGGCGGTGGGCCGGGTTGCGCCGGCCTGGTGCCGGCGGTCGCAGTCGGTGGTCCGTCCGTCCTGGCGGGGTCACCCGGGTAGGGCTGGCTCATCTCGTGACCTCTTCCTGTCCAAGGCTGGTGTACGAACGCGGCTCAGCCACGCGGGATCGGGGCCTGCCAGTTGAGTCCGGCCAACTGGGCCGCCCGGGCCAGTTCGGCGCCGGTGATCAGGCCGACCGGATGCCCGTCCGCCACGACCACCGCCACGCCGCCGCGCAGCGGCAGCACCCGCGCGAGCTCGACCAGGTCGGCGTCCGGCGGCACCACCAGCGAGCGGCGCGCCTTCAGCTCGCGCAGCCGCCGCTCGTCGCGCAGGTCACCGGGCACGGTGCGCAACTCCGAGACGCCGCCGAGCATCCACAGGGTGATGCTGCGGATGCCCACTCCGTAGTGCCGTGCGGTGACGGCATGTGCCAGTTCATGGGCGAGCAGGAAGCTGAAGAACGCCAGTGCGGTGACGGCGCCGGCCAGCCAGTACGCAACGGTGGCCTGTCCCGGCCGCGCGGCCGGAAGCACCGCGGCAGCAAGCAGATCCGCGAACAGCAGCCAGGTGAGCAACGCCGACCAGTGCGCGCTGACCCGGACCCCGGCCCATCGTCCGAGCGGGATGCCGTGCTTCAGCGCCCGCCCGGCGCCGTCGGGCCTGGAGTTCGTTCCGTTGGGTCTGGTCAGCGGTTCGGTCATGGCACGCACTCGTTCCCGGCCGCCGAGGTGGGGCGAGATCTCGGGGACCTGCCCCTCACGTAACCACCAGCCGGTGCTCTGGCACAGGGGGCCAACGTCACTGCCGGCCGGCCGAAGGTCCACTGTCGGCAGCTGCCGGCGCCCGGTTCCGGCTCATGCCGTGCGCGGCGCCCGGTGGGCGACCAAAGTCCCTGGAATCACCCTTTGTTGCCTGGTTAAAGTCTCGCTACGGCGTTCGGGGCCGGCCGGGTCGGGGGGATGTGGCCGATGACTCTGTCAGAACACGAACTGCGGGTGCTGCGCAGCCTGGAGGATTCGCTGTCCGACTGCGAGCGGCGCTGTGCCGCCGTCGAGCGGCGGGTACGCGACGGCGGCCGGCGGTTGTGGCTGCTCACGTTGCTTTTCGCCGCGATCATCACCGGAGTGGACTTCGTCCTGCTCGGTGTGATCATCGGGGACGGCGGGATCGGCCTGACCTTCGCCGGGCTGGCGATACTCGCCGTTGGCGTGGGCCGGCTCGGGGTGGTGCTGCACCGCCGGTTGCGTGAGCGCGCGGCCTCGGCCGATCCCTCGGGTTGATCCACCGCTGCGGCTGGGTGCGCGATGTGCCGTTCGGTCCTCAATCATCGGGCCAATGACCCTTGACCCGGGCTGCCGGATGCCGCGACGGTTGTCGGTGAAAGGCCCCCGCCGAGGAGTCCAGGAGGCCACCGTGCATCTACCGCATAGACACCACGCCCCGCCGGTGTCGGTGCAAGCCGCACCGAAGGCGGAATCCACCGGGTCGAAAGCCTTGTCCGCCGTTCCCGAAGCGCAATCCGCCGCGCCGGTGGCCGTATCCACGGCGCCCGAGGTACCCGCCCGGACGAGCGGGCTACCGATCACGCTGCTGCCGTCCTTGATGTACGGGCTGGCCGATTGGTTCGGTCCCGACTGGGTGTTCCCCAGCGCCCGGGTCATCCGGGTGGAGGACTACACCGAGAACGGCAACTATGTGCTGCGGGCGGAACTGCCGGGGGTCGACCCGGCCGGGGACATCGCCGTCACCATCGAGGACGGCATCCTCCAGGTCGATGCCGAGCGCCGGCAGGAAACCCACGACGGGCGGCGCAGCGAGTTCAGCTACGGTGCGTTCCACCGCTGCCTGACCCTGCCGCAGGGCGTGGACAGCGACCGGGTCACCGCTGCCTACGACAACGGCATCCTGACCGTCACGGTCCCGCTGCCCAAGGCTGTGGAATCAGCAGCCGGCCGGGCGATCCCCATCCAGACGAAGTGAGTTGAGTAGCGATGAAGGCTATGGTCGGTGACCGGCTGGTCGTGACGTCCCGGCATGTCGACGAGGCGCGGCGGATCGGTGAGATCCTCGAGGTACACGGCCCGGACGGCACGCCGCCGTACGTCGTCCGGTGGCAGGGACACGCCGACACGGCGGTGGTCGTGCCGGGAGCGGATGCGCACATAGAGCACCGCGCGGCGACCTGACCTCGCGTCAGCGACCTGACCTCGCGGTATCGCCGGACCTCGCGGTATCGCCGGGCCTCGCGTCAGCGACGGCGGGCCGGGAATCGGGTGCGGAAGTTGGGCGCCCAGGGTGCGCCGCCGAGCCCGACGTCGGCGATGACCGCGCCGGTGGCCTGAGCCAGCCGCTGCAGCCAGCCGACGTCGGCCCGGCGGGCCTGGCGGGCGTCCGGCCAGTAGCCGCCGATCGCCCCGGTCGTTCCCTGTGGGCCGGGGATCGGCACCGTCACCATGCTGCGGACCTGGGCGGATCGGTAGGCCTGTGGCGGCACCCGCTCGTCACAGTTGACGTCGCTGATCACGGCCACCTGGCCGTACCCGATGCTCCACCAGGCCAGGCATTCGCCGACCCGGAAGCGCTGGCCGGCCCACATCGGGGCGATCGGATCCTCATCGGCGTGAAAGCACTGATCGCCGTCGAGCAGCACCAGGCTCGCCCCGGCGCAGCCGAGCCGGGCGGTGACCGCCGCCCGCACCGTACGGGCCAGCACGGTCAGCGAATCGGTCGTGCACAACGCCGCGGCAAGATCCCGGTCATCCTCGAGCAGCGCGGCCATCAGCCGCAGCCGCACCAGCCGGGTCAGCATCTCCGGCACCGCCAGCGCCGGCACCGACCCGCCCAACTCCTGCATCGCCTCGGCACAGTGCCGACGCACCTCATCGAACGGGACAGCAGGAAATTGGGCCGAGAGTTCGGCGACCAGCCCGGTCAAGGAATCCATACCCCGCTCCTCACATCCTGACGGTTCCAATCGAGCGAAGGGGCTCAGACGCTCAACACCGGCCGTCTGGGGTGAGAGCGCAGGAAGGCCACTATCGAACAGTGGAAGGGAACGGGGCAATAGGCCATTCGTCCCGAACACCGAATCGGTGTCGAACCATCTCGAGGGCCCTTGGTCCCGAGCCCGGACGGTACCCGCGTACCGGGCTTTGCCCCCCGCGAGCCGGCAATCGCCTCAGGCGTGCCGGTACCGGATGACCGCGACCGGCGTGAAGGCGAGGATGAGGACGACCGACCAGATGAGGGCGGTGGTCAGGCCGTGGCTGCTGCCGACCAGGACGGACCGCACCGCGTCGACCATCGGCGTGATGGGCTGGTGGTCGGCGAACGGCTGGAGCCAGCCGGGCATCGAGGAGGGTGGCACGTACGTGCTGGAGAGGAAGGCGAGGACGAAGGCGATCAT
Source organism: Jatrophihabitans sp. (assembly GCA_035763985.1). GTDB lineage: Bacteria > Actinomycetota > Actinomycetes > Mycobacteriales > Jatrophihabitantaceae > Jatrophihabitans_A. The sequence continues at coordinate 4,007 of DASUAC010000582.1, forward strand.
CGACATGCCCTGGGCGGCTTGGGCGTTCGGGGCGTACAGGCCGATGACGATGAAGACCAGGGTGAAGACCAGGCCGTAGAGCAGGCAGAGGCCGAGGGCGGCGAGGGCGTCGAGGGTCGACCCCGGCAGCCGGAAGCCGTAGCCGAAGCCGAGCGCGGCGGTGAACAGGATCCACCAGCCGTTGGTGGTGAAGTCGGCCAGCACCCGCCCGACCACCAGGGCGAGCCGGGTGATCGGCAGCGAACGCAGCCGATCGGTGAAGCCCTGTGCCTTGTCCTCGGCGACGCCGACCGCGACGGCACCACCGTTGAACAGCACGATGGTGGCCACGTAGCCGGGCAGCAGGTAGCCGACATAGCTGGTGCTGCCGGCGTGGATGGCGCCGCCGAAGACGTACCGGAACATGAACAGGAACAGCGCTGCCTGCGCGATGCCCATGCCGAATATCTCGGGGCTGCGGAAGTACTTGAGCAGTGCCCGGCGGGTGATCTGGAGCGCGGCGCCGGCGAACGGGGCGGGCCGGGTTGGTCTGGGAATGGGCCGAGCCGCAGCCACGGTGCTCATGACGCGCCCACCTTCGTCGCGGTCGGTTTCGTCGCGGTCGGTTTCGTTGCGGTCGGTTTCGTCGCGGTCGGCAGGGCATCGTGGGGGTGCTCGCCGGTGAGGTTGAAGAAGACCTCGTCCAGGGTCGGGTGGCGCAGCGCGATCTCGTCGACGGCAACCTGCGCGTCCTTCAGGGCGGCGACCACCGCGGAGAGCTGGTCGGTGCCGTGCTCGGCGTGGCTCTGCAGCCGCCGCCGGCTCCGGTCGATGACCGCCGGACTGGCGGTGACCGCCTCCAGGAAGCGCGCGGCGATGCCGAGCTGGGCCGCGTCCACGACGGCGATCTCGATGACATCGCGGCCGATCCGGGCCTTCAGCTCGGCCGGCGTACCGGTCGCGATCGCCCGCCCGTGGTCGATGACCACGACGTGGTCGGCCAGCTCGTCGGCCTCCTCCAGATAGTGCGTGGTGAGCAGCACGTCGGTTCCGGTGGCCACCAGGCGGCGGACCGCCGCCCACACCTCGGCGCGCGCGGCCGGGTCCAGGCCGGTGGTCGGCTCGTCCAGCAGCAACAGCGACGGCGCGCCGACCAGGCTCGCCCCCAGATCCAGCCGCCGGCGCTGACCGCCGGAGTAGGTGCCGGCGCGGCGGTCGGCGACCTCGTGCAGATCCAGCAGGCCGATCACCGCCGCGGCCGCCGCCCGGGCACCGGCCTGGCGATGCCCGAACAGCCGGGCGACCAGCTCCAGGTTCTCCCAGCCGGTCATCGTCGGCTCGACCGCGGCGAACTGGCCGGCCAGCCCGATCTCGCGCCGCACCGCGGCGGGATTCCTCCGGACGTCGATGCCCCGGACGCGCAGCTCACCGCCGGACGGCACGACCAGGGTGGCGACGGCACGCAGGAAGGTGGTCTTGCCCGCGCCGTTCGGCCCGAGCACTGCCAGGACCTGGCCGGACCTGGCCTGCAGATCCAGGCCGGCCAAGGCCTCGACCTTGCCGTACCGAACCTCTATCCCGCGGGCCTCGATCAGCGAGGAGGTGGAGCCGCCGGCGCCGCGGCTCTGAGGCTTGTCCATGGCTGCCCCTCCCGGCCGCGTCGCGGCCTTTGATCCACTTCATCACCGCCATCCGCGCCGGCGGCAGGGACGAACGTCCCGCAGATGAACGCCGTTTGTCTGCCGTCGATCGCGCCGGGGGCGAAGCCCGGGACGAAGTGCCTCTAGAGTCGGATTACCACGACGAGCAAGGGGATGACGGATGTCCGTGCGCGCGATCCGGGGCGCCATCCAGGTGCCGGCCAACGAGCGCCAGGCGGTGCTCGACGGCGCCTCCGAACTGGTGCAGGAGGTGTTGCGGCGCAACCAGGTCGATCCGGCCGACCTGATCTCGATCCTGTTCACCGCGACACCGGATCTGACCGCGGAGTTTCCGGCCTACGCCGCCCGGCAACTGGGCCTGACCGACGTGCCGCTGATGTGCGCCACCGAGATCGCGGTGCCCGGCGCGCTGCCCCGGACGCTGCGGCTGCTGGCGCACGTCGAGACCGACCTGGCGCGGGCCGACATCCGGCACGTGTACCTGCGCGGGGCCGCCGCGCTGCGTACCGATCTGCCGCGTTAGGGGCGTGCGAGTCGCGGAGGAGGACCGTCGGTAGCGCCACGTATTCTTTCCAGGTGCACAGCGAACCGTTCACCGGAGTTGTCGCGCTCGACGGTCCGGCCGGCACCGGCAAGTCCACGGTCGCACAGCGGCTGGCCGGCCGGCTCGGCGTCCACTACCTGGACACCGGTGCGATGTACCGGGCGGCCACCGTGGCGGTGCTGCGGGCCGGTGTGGATCCGGGCGACGCCGACGCGGTGGCCGGCGTGGTCGCGGCCAGCCGGATCGAGGTGAGCCTGGACCCGGCCGACCAGCGCACGACGTTGGACGGGGCCGACGTGAGCGCGCAGATCCGCAGTCCGCAGACCACCGCGGCGGTCTCGGCGGTGTCGGCGGTCGGCCGGGTGCGTGAGTTGCTGGTGCAGCAGCAGCGGGAGCTGATCCGGCGCGGGCCGACGGTGGCCGAGGGCCGCGACATCGGCTTGGTGGTCTGGCCGGACGCCGAG
>DASUAC010000583.1:0-2166 GCA_035763985.1 Jatrophihabitans sp.
CGTGCGAGTCGCGTACCCACTCATCCGGCCCGCTCCAGCACCGGCTCCTCCAGCTCCGCCAGCACGGTGTCCGGGAAGTCGTTGACGTTGTCCGCGGTGACCGGCTGCCGACGGCGGGACCACTGCCAGACGCCGATCAGCGCCGCGCTGGCGACCAGTGCCACCACGATGACCTGCACCGAACCGCCGCCGTCGACGATCCAACCCAGCCCGGCGGCCATCAGGCCCGCGGCCGGCAGCGTGAGCAGCCAGCCGACAAGCATCGAACCGGCCACCCCCCAGCGCACCCGGGAGTCCCGCTTGCCGATGCCACTGCCGAGCACCGCGCCGGAGGTGATGTGGGTGGTGGACAGCGGCAGGCCGCCCTGGGTGGCGGTCAGCAGCACGACGGCCGCCGCGGTCTGCCCGGCGAAGCCCTGCGGCGGCTCGATGTGGGTGAGCCGGTGGCCCATCGTCCGGATCACCCGCCAGCCGCCGAAGTAGGTGCCGGCCGCGATCGCCACCGCGCAGGAGATGATCACCCAGGTCGGCGGATCGGCCTTGGCGGCCAGCCGGTGGTCGGCGATCAACGCCAGCGTGATCACGCCCATCGTCTTCTGGGCGTCGTTGGTGCCGTGCGCCAGCGAGACCAGGGACGCCGAGGCGAGCTGGCCCAGCCGGAAGTAGCGGTGGCTGCGCGGCCGGTCGTCCGGGCACGCGGTCCGGTAGGCCAGCCGGGTCGCCAGCCCGGCGACCAGCGCGGCGATCACCGGTGACAGCAGCGCCGGCACCAGCACCTTGGCCACGATGGAATGCCCGTGCACCGCCGAGGCGCCGGCCGAGACCAGGGTCGCCCCGATCACCCCGCCGATCAGCGCGTGCGAGGACGAGGACGGCAACCCGAAGGACCAGGTCAGCACGTTCCAGGCGATCGCGCCGAGCAGGCCGGCGAACACGATGGGCAGGGTCAGCGCCGTCGAGGAGACGATGCCGCTGGCGATGGTGGCGGCGACCTTGATCGACAGGAAGGCGCCGAGCAGATTCAGCACCGCGGACAGCGCAACCGCCGCCCGGGGCCGAAGCGCGCCGGTCGCGATGGAGGTTGCCATCGCGTTGGCGGTGTCGTGGAAACCGTTCGTGAAATCGAAGGTGAGAGCGGTGACCACCACGATGAACAGCAAGACGGCATCGTGCACATGCCGAACAATCCACGACTCAGGGGCCATTGGCAACTCCTCACCGGCAATTAACAACTTCGTGTCGCGGGTTCGATCGGATATCGGCCGCTTTCCGGGTTGCCGACTACCTCACACCGCCCGGACGACCGACCCCGAACGCCGGATGCAGCGGCCGTCCGACCGCCCCGGCTCGATATCGTGGGCTGGTGATCGACCTGCGCATCGTCCGCGAGAACCCCGAACTGATCCGCGCCTCACAGCGGGCACGCGGCGCCGACGAGGCCAAGGTGGACGTCCTGCTGGCCGCCGACGAGGCCCGCCGGGCGGCCGTGGCCCGGGCCGACGCGCTGCGCGCGGAGCAGAAGTCGGTCAGCAATGCCGTACGCGGCGCCACGCCGGACGAGCGGCCCGCCGTACTGGCCCGGGCCAAGGAGCTGTCCGCCGAGGTGAAGCAGGCCGAAGCCGAACAGGCCGAAGCCGAACGGGCGCTGCGCTCGGCGCAACTGGCGGTGCCCAATATCGCCTCCCCGCAGGCGCCGCCCGGCGGCGAGGACGACTTCGTGGTGCTGGACACCGTCGGCCGGCCGCCGGCGGTGCAGCAGCCGCGCGACCACCTCGACATCGGCACCGCGCTGCGCGCCATCGACACCGAACGGGGCGCCAAGGTGTCCGGCGCCCGGTTCTACTTCCTCACCGGCGTCGGCGCCCAGCTGGAGCTGGCGCTGGTCAACCTGGCGATGGCCAAGGCCGTCGAGCTCGGCCTCACCCAGGTCATCGCACCGGCGCTGGTGAAGCCGGAGATCATGGAGGGCACCGGCTTCCTCGGCGAGCACGCCGGCGAGGTGTACCGGCTGGCCGAGGACGATCTCTACCTGGTCGGCACCTCGGAGGTGGCGCTGGCCGGCTACCACTCCGGCGAGATCCTCGAGCTGGCCGAGCTGCCGCTGCGCTACGCCGGTTTCTCGTCCTGCTTCCGCCGGGAGGCCGGCTCGTACGGCAAGGACACCCG
>DASUAC010000584.1:0-21380 GCA_035763985.1 Jatrophihabitans sp.
CCGACCGGCGCCAGCCGCCGCGTGCGCCATCGATCACTGATAAGCCTTCGCCTCAGGTTCAAGCCAGCCGCGATCACGCAGGGCAGACCAGGCAGTGGCCACGTGCTCAGCGGTGAACATGCCTCCTTTACGAGGACTCCAGGCACGTACCAACTCCGTGATCCGAGCCGCGCTTTGGGCCTCCCGATCCTCGTTCGCGATCCAGTGCACCGTCGCCAATAGCTCCAGGCCGTAAGCGGATTCGAAACCTTCCGCCAGCGCAAGGACTCGTTCGATGCGCGCCTGCGTCTCGGGATGCTCGGCCAGGACGGCCGACGCTTCGCCGTCGGCGCCCGGCAATACCTGCAACGGCTCGGCCTCGGCCACCCTGGCGCTGCCGTCGCCGAAACCGACCAGATAGTGCCCTTCCAGGGCCGTCAACGTGTGCCGCAGATTGTCCGCGTAGGGGCCGTACCGTCCCTTCACGTATTGCAATCGCAGCGGTTCGCCTGCGACTTGCAGGAAGTACAACAGCTTCTGAACTTCGATCAGGCTCGCGTCCAAGGCCCGGTCGGCGTACATCGTCAACAACCTGATCAATGCGGCGCGGGCGGCGGTCACCTTGGGGCGACGGGTGGCGGTATGCATCAGGTGGGCGGCCGGAGCCCCGCCGGGCGGATAAAGGACGGCGTGTAGTTCAGGCATCTCGGCAAGTGCGGCCCTGATCCGCGGTTGCACATCCGCCCAATCCAGGCCGCCATTGCCGCAACCCAACGGTGGGATGGCTACCGAGGTGATTCCCAGTTCCCGAATGACCCGGATCAGGTCGGACAGACCACGCTCGATGTCGGCAAGTCTGGACTGCGCCCGCCAGTGACCCTTGGTCGGAAAGTTGATCACGTAGCGTGGCCCGCTCAACTGCCCGGTCGGCCACACGTGCATCCGGCCGAGCTGGACGTCGCCTGCCTCGACAGCCCTGGCGTAGTCACGAAACATGGCTGGAAAGGCGCGCTTGAACTGAAGCGCGATGCCCTTCCCCATCACGCCCACCGTATTCACCGTGTTCACCAACGCGTCGACGTCAGCGTCGAGCAGGTTTCCGCGGGCTTCGGTGATCATGCCTACTCGTTCCATGCGCTCAGAAGTACCAGTCCGGTCTGACAACGATACGCGTGTCAACGCCTGCAGCGGCCAGCAGTTGGCCCGCGCGCGTCGCGCATTCCTCCTTGCGTACCACAACTGCGCGGAACGCCGACCAGGGAACGCGATCATGGACCAAGCACTCTGCCATCCGGCGCTCGCGACGATCCGGTTCGGTCGGTGTGTTGTACCAATCCCGTGCCCGCATCAGCTGCCAATCCACCAGCGTTTCCAGGCTCGCCGGGTCGTCGGTGAACGTGGTCACGCCGAGAACCGCATTGCGGTCGGTGAACACGGTCGGCAGTTGCAGGTCGAGCAATCGCTCAACGTCGCTCACCAGGTAGACCAGTTCGTCGCATCCGCCGGTGTATGTTGCCACGTTGCCCTTCTCGATCGCGTACATCATCGGGCTGCGCGGGGCGAAATAGAACGGCGCGTAGTCGGCGACCACCCCGCCCGGCGCAATCGGGACCACCCGCCGACGGCGCTGCTCCTTGATGCCATGATTGCCGACCTCCACTTGCAGGGACCCGGTGCTCCGAGCGGCCGCGTCGCCGAGAAGCCCGTCTCGCGCAATGGTGGTCAGGTGCTCGACGTGGGTGAAGTGCATGACGAGAGTCGGGTTCAGACGAGGCTCAGCCATGCCGGACCGTCGCCATCCGGTGCAGCGGCCGAGCCAGGAGCCGCGCGAAGAGGCAATGCTGCGACATGGGCCGAATGCTATTGCTACCGGCTGACAAGCCGCCCGGGATCGACTACCAGCAAGCGCCGATTCAACGGGTCAGCCGCGCAGTTGCCGGCTCAGCGCCACCCAGGCCTCGAGCAGCCGGCCGGCCGAACCGTCGTCCACCGCGGCGGCGGCCAGCGGCAGCCCGTAGCGGACGGCCCGCTCGGCCGAGTCCAGCACGCCGTCGTAGGCGGCGATCGCGGCGGCGGCGTTGAGCAGCACCGCATCCCGCACCGAGCCGGCCTCGCCGGCCAGCAGCCGGTGCACTACCTCGGCGTTGTGCTCGGCGTCGCCGCCGACCAGATCGGCCGGCCGGGCCGGCGCGATGCCGACCGCCTCCGGATCCAGCACGTCGGAGCGGACCACGCCGTCGGCGACCAGCCAGACCCGGGACGTGGTGGTGGTGGTCAGCTCGTCCAGGCCGTCGTCGCCCCGGAACACCAGCGCGGTGTCGCCGCGATCGGCCAGCACCTGCGCCATCACCGGCGCCATCGTGGCGTCGTACACCCCGATCGCGGCGGCGGGCGGACGGGCCGGGTTGGTCAGCGGGCCGAGGAAGTTGAACGGCGTCGGCACGCCCAGCTCGCGGCGCGGTGCGCCGGCGTGCCGCATGCCGGGATGGAACACCGGGGCGAAGCAGAAGCCGATGCCGACCTCGCGCACCGTCCGGGCCACCGCCGGGGCGGGCAGGTCGATGGCCACGCCGAGCCGCTCCAGCACGTCCGCGGTGCCGCAGGCCGAGGACGCCGCCCGGTTGCCGTGCTTGACCACCGCCCGGCCGGAGCCGGCGGTGACCAGCGCCGCCATGGTGGAGATGTTCACCGTCTGTGCCCGGTCGCCACCGGTGCCCACCACGTCCACCGCCCGGCCCTCGACCGGCACCGGGGTGGACCGCCGCAGCATGGCCTGCACCAGGCCGGCCAGTTCGTCCGGCGTCTCGCCCTTGGCCCGCAGCAGCACCGCGAACGCGGCCAGCTGGACTCCGGTGGCCTCGCCGGCCATGATCTCGTCCATCGCCCACGCGGTCGCGTCCGCGCCCACCGAGTCCCGGCGCATCAGGGCGGCGAGCAGCTCCGGCCAGCTGTGCGTGCCCGGCATCGGCGTCAGGAGATGACGGGGATGGTGGCGGCGTGCTTGCGCAACGTCTCGGTCACCACCTCGGCCGCGGCCACCGGATCGATCGGCCGCAGCATGGTGGCGTCGGCCAGTGCCCAGCTGGCCAACCAGCGGTCCTGTGGCCGCAGCAGCAGCACGATGATCGGCGGGCAGTCGCGGATCTCGTTCTTGAACTGCCGGGCCAGCCCGACGCCGCCGGTCGGCTGCGCGTCGCCGTCCAGGATCGCCAGGGCGATGTCGCCGGAGTCGAGCTGGTTACGTACCTGGCTGTAATTGGAGCATTCCACCCATTCGATCCGACCCAGCTCCGCCGCCCGCCGGCCGACCGCGAAGCGCACCTCGGCCCGTACCTCGGGCCGCTGGCTGTAGACCAGAACGGCGATGCTGCTGGAGGCGTTGTCGGCGGCGGTCATGCGCTGATCGTATCGAGCGCCGCCGCGGCCGGCCGGACGGGCCCGGCGGGCCGCCGTGGTGGCGATTTCGCCGGCTCACGGGTTGCCGACCGGCCGTCCGGCGGCCGACACGCGAACAGGGCCACCCCAGCCCCAACCGCCACCGGCGTAGCGGCAATAATGCAGGGGTGACCACGACTCAGGCTTCCGCCGAGCGCTTCGAATCGTCCCGGGTGCATTCGCTGACCCGGCCGAACCTGGTCAGCGTCGGCACCATCGTGTGGCTGTCCAGCGAGCTGATGTTCTTCGCCGGGCTGTTCGCGATGTACTTCACGGTGCGGGCCAACAACCTGCACGTGTGGCCCGGCGCGCCCGCCAGCAACGGCCAGCCCGCCTACCACGTGCACCTCACCGTTCCGTACGCCACGGTGTTCACGGTGATCCTGGTGGCCTCCTCGGTGACCTGCCAGTGGGGCGTGTTCGCCGCCGAGAAGGGCGACGTGTTCGGCCTGCGCCGGTGGTTCCTGCTGACCTTCTTCATGGGCCTGATCTTCGTGCTGGGCCAGGCCAACGAGTACCGCAACCAGGTCAACGAGTACCACCACTTGGTGAACGGGCTGCACGACGGCGGCATGACGCTGTCCTCGTCCGGCTACGGATCGGTGTTCTACCTGACCACCGGCTTCCACGGCTTGCACGTGATCGGCGGCCTGCTGGCCTTCCTCTTCTTCCTGGCCCGTACCGCCATCGGCCGGTTCACCCCGGCCCAGGCGACCGCGGCCATCGTGGTGTCGTACTACTGGCACTTCGTCGACGTCGTGTGGATCGGGCTGTTCGCCACGATCTACATCATCCATTAACGAGATCCGCTCAAGGCTTTCGATGCTCAACTGGCAGCGTCGGCGCACCGCGAAAGGACGTCCATGACCGACGACTTCGTCGACACGGATGCCGAGTTCGGCTTCGAACCGGCGGTCTCCGACAACCTGGAACCGATCGGCCCGGCTCGCCGGCCGAAGCGCCGGCAGCGGCGCGGCTTCCGGCGGCGGCTGGCCGGCTTCGTGCTGCTGGCCGCCACCCTGGCCGCGGTCGGCGGTGGCTACGCGCTGATCGCGCCGTCGTCCGGGGCGTCCGACACCAACTCCAGCAGCGCCGACATCGCCGCCGGTCACCAGCTGTTCAACACCAGCTGCATCACCTGCCACGGCGCCAACCTGCAGGGGGTGGACGGCCGCGGCCCGAGCCTGATCGGCGTCGGTTCGGCCTCGGTGTACTTCCAGGTCAGCACCGGCCGGATGCCGGCCCCCAACCAGGGCGCCAACGAGCTGCGCAAGCCGGCCAAGTTCACCGAGCAGCAGACCCGGCAGCTGGCCGCGTTCGTGCAGTCGGTCGGCGGCGGCCCACAGGTGCCGCCGAGCGACCAGAACCTGGTGGCGGGCTCCGACAAGCTCGCCGCGGGTGGCCAGCTGTTCCGGCTGAACTGCGCGTCCTGCCACGGCGCCACCGGGCACGGCGCTCCGCTGTCGGCCGGCAAGATCGCGCCCTCGCTGATGGAGGCCACCGACAGCCAGATCTACACCGCGATGCTCTCCGGCCCGGAGAACATGCCGGTGTTCGCCGACAACGAGATCACCCCGGACCAGAAGAAGGCGATCGTCGCCTACGTCGACTTCCTGCAGCACTCCAAGGACCCGGGCGGCGCCGGCCTCGGCCGGATCGGCCCGGTGTCGGAGGGCCTGCTGGTCTGGACGGTCGGCCTCGGCGCGCTGATCCTGGCGATCCTGTGGATCGGAGCGAAATCGTGAGCGGCGCGGAGATCGCCGCAGGCGACGGGGGCTCAGTGCGATCGGAAGGCACAGTCGTGAACGGCGCGGGTTCGGTGCATCGGGAGGCACAGTCGTGAGCGGTACCGCCTCGGACAACGCGGCCAACGGCCTGACCGCCGAGGAGGTCGCGAAGCTCAGCACCGAGGAGGCGATGATCGTCGGCGCCGAGATCGACGACGTCTTCATCGTGCACCGCCGGGAACGGTTCCCGATCGCCGGCACCAAGGCGGAGAAGCGGGCCGAACGCGCCGTGGCCGCGATGTTCGGGATCGGCTTCCTGGCCGCGGTCGCCTTCATCGTGGTGTTCTGCGGCGCGGTGCCCTACGAGTGGCACCTACCCGGCCAGGGCAGCCAGAGCTTCCACTACTTCACCCCGCTGCTCGGCCTCACGCTGGGCATATCGCTGGGCGCGATCGGGATCGGCACGGTGCTCTGGGCCAAGTGGCTGCTGCCGGAGGAGGAGGTCGTCCAGGACCGGCACGACCGTCCGAAGGACCCGGCCCAGCAGATGCTCACCGCGGCGACCATCGTGCAGGGCTTCCACGACACCGGGATCGCCCGCCGCTCGATGCTCAAGGGCACCCTGGGGCTGGCCGGCGGCGCGCTGGCGGTGGTTCCGCTGGTGGCGCTGGTCGGCGCGATGATCAAGAAGCCGAACCGCGGCCCGGGCCAGAGCCTGTTCCATACCCTGTGGGGCAGCGGCGTGGCGGTGGTGGACGCCGACGGCAAGCGGATCGGGCCGGACGACATCCTGCCGGGCGGCATCATGACCGTGTTCCCGGGCGTGCCCGGCGGGGTCGCGGCCGGTGACTCGCCGACCCTGCTGATCCGGCTGCGGCCCGGCCAGGCGGTCAAGGCGCGCAAGGGCCAGGCCAGCTACCAGTGGGGCGACTTCGTGGCCTACTCCAAGATCTGCACGCACGCCGGCTGCCCCGCCTCGCTGTACGAACAGCAGACCGGCCGGCTGCTCTGCCCGTGCCACCAGTCGCAGTTCCAGGTGCTCGAGGACGCCAAGCCGGTGTTCGGCCCGGCGACCCGCAGCCTGCCGAAGCTGCCGCTCGGGGTCGAGGTAGTGAACGGTACGCAGTATTTTGTAGCCAAGGGCGACTATCCTGAGCCAGTCGGCCCGGCGTTCTGGGAGCGGCCATGACCAGGGTGACACCGAACAGCGACAGCCCGACCGTCGCGGGCCCGCGCCGCTTCGACAAGCCGCGCACCGCGCCGGGCAAGACCGGCAAGTGGATCGAGGAGCGGCTGGGCGTCTCCGGCGCCGCCCGCAACCAGCTGAACAAGGTCTTCCCCGACCACTGGTCGTTCATGATGGGCGAGATCGCGCTCTACTCGTTCATCATCCTGATCCTCACCGGTACCTTCCTGACCTTCTTCTTCGACGCCTCGATGGCCGAGGTGCGCTACAACGGCTCGTACATCCCGCTGGACGGCGTGACCATGTCCCGGGCCTACGCCTCCACCCTGCACATCTCCTTCGACGTGCGCGGCGGCCTGGTGATGCGCCAGATCCACCACTGGGCGGCGCTGCTGTTCATGGCGTCGATGACCGTGCACATGTTCCGGGTGTTCTTCACCGGCGCGTTCCGCAAGCCGCGTGAGCTGAACTGGCTGATCGGCCTGGGCCTGATCACGCTGGGCCTGGTCGAGGGCTTCGCCGGCTATTCGCTGCCGGACGACCTGCTGTCGGGCACCGGGCTGCGGATCGCCGAGGCGATCATCCAGTCCATCCCGCTGATCGGCAGCTGGGCGGCCTTCCTGGTCTTCGGGGCCAAGTTCCCCGGCACCGAGATCATCGGCCGGCTCTACATCGTGCACGTGCTGCTGGTGCCGGGCATCCTGGCCGCGCTGATCGGCGCGCACATGGCGTTGCTGGTCAAGCAGAAGCACACCGACTTCCCGGGCCCGGGCCGGACCGAGCAGACCGTGTCCGGCGAGCGGATGTACCCGACGTACGGGCTGAAGGCCGGCGGCTTCTTCTTCATCGTGTTCGCGGTGTGCGCGGCGCTCGGCGGCCTGGCCCAGATCAACCCGGTCTGGCTGTTCGGCCCGTACAACCCGGCCCAGGTCTCCTCCGGTTCCCAGCCGGACTGGTACATCGGCTTCCTGGACGGCTCGACCCGGCTCTTCCCGTCCTGGGAGATCCGGCTCTGGCACCACACCATTCCGCCGCTGTTCTGGCCCACGGTGGTGCTGCCCGGTGTGCTGTTCACGCTGGCCGGGGCGTACCCGTTCCTGGAGGCCAAGCTGACCAAGGACCGGCTGCGGCACAACCTGCTGCAACGGCCGCGGGACGTGCCGGTCCGGACCGGGCTCGGCGCGATGGCCATCGCCTTCTATGCCGTGCTGCTGCTGTCCGGCGGTAATGACCTGATCGCGAAGTCCTTCGACATCTCGCTCAACGCGATGACCTGGGGCGGCCGGATCGCGCTGCTGGTGGCTCCACCGCTGGCCTACGCGGTCGCCTACCGGATCTGTCTGGGCCTGCAGCGGCACGACCGCGAGGTGCTGGAGCACGGCATCGAGACCGGCATCATCAAGCTGCTGCCGAACGGTGAGTTCATCGAGATCCACCAGCCGCTCGGGCCGGTGGACGAGCACGGTCACGGCCTGCTGCAGTACTCCGGCGCCGCCGTGCCGAAGAAGATGAACCGGCTCGGCAACCCGCGCCGGCCAGGCCTGGTCCGCGGCTTCCTGTGGCCGGTCCGGGAGCGGGCCGAGATCGAGGCCGAGCTGCGGGCGCTGGAGGCGCAGGAGGCCGAGCGGCGGGATCGCGAACTCACCGACTGACGGTCTGGCGTACTGAGTCTTTGGAGCGGTCGGCAGGACGGCCACCCATTGCCTCTTGGACGTTCTCTGGCCGCTGGCGCACTGGGCGGTGTACGAGGCCGGTCGCCGCAGCCATAACGCCGACTATGCGCTACGTCGTGCCCGCGAAGGGCTGGCCGCTCCCGACCAGCTTAGAACCGGACCAGGTGATCGCAATCACGAGCAACACGTAACCGCCGACTCTGAGTGCCTCACGTTCGACGCCAGATGGTCGGTGCTGTGCCGATATGCGCAGACCTCCGCTTCAAGGGTTGAGCCTGGCTAAACCTGTCCTTCAGTCCGCTTTCGCTTATGCCCCCCGGCAGTTCGTTGATCTTGCCTGGCGCGAGGCGCCCAGATGCCATCGTTTGATCACCGAGCCCTCTGTCGTCCGGTGCCCCGGATGGGGCTGGACGACCTTAGTCGTCCGATTGCGCCCCCTGGCCACGCCGGACTCCCACGTCTTCTAATTCCTGGGCTCGCAGAGGCTGGGGGGTTGTAGGAGCAGCTTCGGATGCTGGTCGGACTGCCATGACCACCGTCTGCGATGCTCGAAGCATCTTCCCTTCGCTGCTTTCAATTCGTACTTGTCCGAGTGCCTCCGAAGCATCGAATGATGCACCTAGCAAGATCGCGGCGTTCATGATCGCAGCGACCTCTTTGTGGTGGTAGTGACAGCGCAGAAAAACCGTCAGCGAGGCGCACAGGCCACCGCACGCCAGCGCGAGGAGACTCTCGATGTAGAGGGACACGGCGCACCGTCCTGCGGCTCTAGACCTTACTGACCGACTCAGTGTAAGGTTACTTTACGGGCATCGACAAGGGCTCGCTCTGTCAGGACTTGCTGGTCAGGTTGTAAGGAGATTCAGACCGATGGCTTCGAGCGCCGAGTCTGTCGATTTCGCGACCGAGCTTGGATCCGAGCTCAAGCAGCTGCGCAGCGAGCACCGGTGGACGCAGCAGGAGTTGGCCACGCGCGCTGGTGTGTCCGACGGTTTCATCGCCCTCCTCGAATCGGGACGACGCCGGCCTAAGCCTGTGACTCTGCGGAAGTTGACTGAAGTGCTTGGCTGCAACTCGACCCAGCAGCAACGGCTGATGGATCTTCTCGTCAAAGAGCGCGAGGATGGGTCGACGACAACCCAGCGACCAAGTGGAAGTCAGCGGCCCGCGCAGCAGCGTCCTAGAGCGCACGGCGGGTCATCGGCATTGCTCATGGCCGACGATGACGAGATGCGACACGCCGCAAGTCGCCTGCTTGCTCTCGCTCAAGACCAAGACAACCTTCTGAGGCAGGTCATGCGAGTGGGCCTTGGTCTAGATGAGACTTGGAGGGGGGCAGCTGCCACTGCCTATCGGGACTCGCTTGAGCGCTGTATCGCAACTCAGCGGTCCGCCGCTGAGGCACTGACTGCGCTAGGGCAGACACTCGCGCAAGTGGCGGATCACGTAAGCAGTCTCGATTCAGAGATCGCCGCTGCTTTTCAAGGGTAGGGATGGCCTCGCCCATGGCCGATTGCCGCGTCTGCTGCCGACGTTCACGTCCTAGTTGATGGTCTGGGCGAGCGGCGTCAAGTGTCGGAAGGCCCCTTACACGACGCTCATCTTGTTGCACAGCATCGTCGCTGCGAACACACGGCGGCCCAGGGCTGTGTGTCTCAGCCTGAGCCGCCGCAGTAATCTCTCGCAGCTACGTGTCATCCCGCGAGACCCGTCCCGCTGAGCTGCCCGATGAAGGTCACTAACCACCTCACGGCAGGGGCCGCGCGAGATCGACGGTTCCATACGTCGTCCCGGTCCGTCGCCCGCGCGCCTCAGCGGCGGAGATGCGTGACCAAGCACCATTACCTCATGCAACTTCTGACCGGGTTGCTCGGGGCACTTATTGGCGGCTCGCTGGCACTCCTGGCTGGCTGGCTCAACGACCGACGAGGCCAACGGAATGCAACCTACGACCGGATCCGTGAGCTAGCCGCCGCAGTCGAACGAGCGGTCTACATGATGGAGGACTGCGTCCTTGAGACACAGGTCCAGCATGACGAGCGTTTCACGACCGGCGTCTCGGTGATGCGTCTCGACGTCGGCCGTCTTACCTCCTATGAAGCGGAGCTCGTGAGTGCCAGCGTCGAGCTGAGGTGGTTGAGCCAGCGCACATCCATCGCGTCCAAACTCGACGATGTCGGCAACGCTGTCGGCGCACTCATAAACCACTGGGGCGGCGAGTCGCGGGAGTGGAATGCCTATGACCAACACGTCCGCGAGACTCGGGCAGCTCTTCGTGATGAGGTCCAGCGCTTCGTGTCGATGACTCCGCGCAGTCGTCGACGGTATTTAGCCGCCAAGGAGCGGCCCTTGGCCAACGAAACTTGCTAGGTCGACGGTTCGCTGGATCCTGAGGCGCACATATCGAGGCCTCTTTGTGTCAAGCGGTTCGTCGTCGAGTCTTGGTTGGTGCGGGGCTGGGCTTGTAGGAGCGGCCGGATTTAGAGTTGGTCGCGGTCCGGGAGTGGCTTTTCCGAAGAGCCGGTTCGGGGTGTGAGCCGGTCACGCTGGATGCAGAGTCGTTCCCCGTCTGCCCTCCCGGGCCGCCCTGGTCCAGTCTTTGGGCTGCGCGGCGGGCGTCGGCGATCATGCGGGCGTAGAGGGCGTCGCTGATCTTGCGCTTCAGTGCGCGCAGCGCGGACTTCGGCGCCATGCCTTCGTCGATCTTGCGCTGGTAGTAGCTGCGGCCGGCGGTGTCGTGGTGGCTGATCTGGCTGATCGCGGCCATGTGGATGGCGTGGTTGAGGTGCCGGTTGCCGCGCCGTGAGAGCCGGTGGATGGTGCGGTTGCCCGAGGATGCCTCGATGGGCGCGGTGCCGTTGTAGGCGGCGAAGTGATCGCGGGTGGGGAAGCGGCTGATCGGTCCGACGTCACCGAGCACGGTGGCGACTACGACGGGTCCGGCGCCATAGACCTGCGACACGGTGGTGCCGGACGCGGCGATGATCTTTGCCAGTCGCCGCTTGGCTGCGCGACGCTGGTCATCGACGCGGCGCAGATCCTCGAGCAGTTCGTAGGCCAGCTCCAATCGTGCCTGGTTCACCGCGTCGTGAGCCTGAATGCCGGCTAAGACCCGGGCTGCCTGGATTGCCGATATCTGCTTGGAGAAGCCGCCGGCGATAAGGTCGCAGAGGATCGCGTGCAGGCGACAGACGATGCGGTTGCGGGTGCGGCTCAGGTCGCGGTGGCGCCGGACCCAGACTTTCATCACCGAGGCGTGATCTTCGGCGATCGCAGCCCGGACACCGGGCGATCGCAGCGCCGCGACAGCAACGGATCGGGCATCGTTGGGGTCGTTCTTGTTCACCGCGTCGGTGTTGAGCAGCCGCACCCGCGCCGCAAGCTTCGGCTGAACGTCGAGGACCCGTTCGCCGGCTGCCAGGAGCTGCTGCGCGAGCAGGCGTCCAAGCCCGGTTGCGCCCTCGATCGCCCACACTCGATCGGGCCAGGCCGCTGCCCATGAGCGCAGGTTCTCGACCTGAGTCGAGCTCGCACGCACTCGGATCTGGCCAAGCTTGCTCTCGTCCGGATCGAGCGCGAACGCTGTGTGCGACGCCTTGTGCGGATCGATGCCGATCATCACCACAGCCACGATGTCCTCCTTCAGCAGGGAGTGGACCGTGGCGGGCATGTCTGATTTCGGATCGACCTGCGTTCTCGCCTCTTTGGAGCCACACCACGGCGGACGCGACGAGCAGGCACCTCGATCTCAAGCCAAGCCCGAAGACCGGCAGACGGTTCGCGAGCCAGCCCGTCGCACCCCTGGACGCTACGACTAACGCCGCGTCCCGCGTCGAGTCTCCAATCAGACGGCTCGCGCGCGTACTCTGCGGCATGAGCGCGCTCGTCGGGCGGCCACGCCCGCCTCGTGGCATGATTCGTTGGTGCCGCCCGCGATAACGCAGCTGGCAGCACCCCGTGAATTGATCCAGGGTTAGTGAGAATCACCTGGTTTTCATTGGTGGTGCAGGTCGCAGCGTATCGGGCCGGGCGAGGTAGCCCAGAGCTGAGTGGCGTCGATGTGAACCAGTGCGACCTACGTTCGCGCGCCTCGATGTTCGGAGGCGGTCTTGTTCTAGTTGCCGCTGACGAGCTGCGCCTGGTACTCGGTGAGTGTGCGAGGGTCTGTGATTTCCCACCCGAACTGCCAGAAGACGTTCGTGGTGGCCGTGACGGCTTCTTCACGGGGGGCTGCGACGAGCCGTTCTCGGTCGAGGGTGACGGAGTAGTGAATGTCGTCCGAGGTCGCCGTGTAGTCGTCGTAGAGAAGGCGGCCGGGTTCGCCCGGGATGAGCGTGCGCCCTGATGCACCTCGGAGGTGCACGTCGATGGTCGTGGAAGGGGAGCCGGCTTTGGATAGGGCGAGCCGGGCGGCCAGTTCGAAGACTTCGGTCATGTAAAAGAGCACTTCCCACACCTGGATGACTTCTTGGCCTTGGGTGCTTCGGTCCATCTCGGCCGAGATCACGCGGAGTTGTGTGAACTGTCCGCTTGTGAACATGCGCCATGCTTCCATCTGCGGGACCCGGATGGGTTCGATGTCTTGTCCGACCCAGGTCGGCCCGTGGAGCAGGTCGCCCCGTGCGATGAAGGGGAGCGGCCAGCCTCTCATCCGAACAGTGGCGTGCTCGATGCTCGGTGTCAGTTCCGTGAGGTTGAGACGGGTTTTGGTGAACGGCTCGGGGCGGATCGCGATGTCCCAGTGCGCGCGTTGGCGGATTTGGTCGACCACGCTGGTCACTGCCAACCGTCCTCTTGTTCGTCGTTGAACAGGTCGGTGTCTGGCGGAGCTGGTGTGAGATCTTCGGGCGTCAGGGTTGCGCCGGCGCGCTGGACTGTCTGGATAAGCCGGGCGAGTGCTTTTTCGGTGGCGAGGTCGAGGAGGTCCCGCATCTGTTCCGCGGATGCGATCTCGGTGGTTTCCGGCTTCTGGCGCGATCGGACGTAGACGGCGCCACGTCTCAGCGGCGCCTCCTTCTTCTTGTTCTTGTTGTGCTTCGAACTTTCGTTGTCCAATTCTGTGTCGTCCTGTTCCTCGGGTTCATAGTCGAGTTGTTTGCGGCAGATGTGAGGGATCTCGGGGAACTCGTCTACCTCGATGACGCACACGCGTGTCTCGTGGTCTGTGCCGGCTTCCAGGGTCAGCAGTTCGGAGTGGAACTGCAGTGGTGGGTCGGCGTACTCGGCGAACTTGCCGGACAGAACGTCGTAGGACTCCCATGTCTTTGCCTCCGCGTCGGTCAGCCCTGGACCAAGCGATCGAAGGTCCTTGTCGTTGACGCCGATCACGACGAGGCCGCCGTTGCGGAGGTTTCCGAGTCCTAGGGCGGCGCGTACGACTTTGCCGAGGAATTGGCCCTTGGCTGAGCCGGGTCCTTTGACCTCGAAGCCTTGTGCCTCGTGGCCGAGGAGAAGTGATTCGGTCACCCGTTGGATGAGACGCTCGGTCGAGGTCACGCGGTGAGGGTATCTGTCCTGGGCATGGTGTACGCGGTGAAACTTCCGTCGGTGAAGGCGGAGCCTGATCGATCGACTCCAAAGCACCAGGCTCCAAATGATTCATCTGCGCGACGTCCGCCAGCGACTCTGTCGGCCATATCGACGGATATTTCCTGTGCTTGCTCAGCAATGCAGCGGCTTGAGGCGTGGCTCGAAGCCCGCCGTATGGCTGTCAAGCTTCAGAGATCGTTGACTGAATTACGGCACGCCGGGCACGATCCCAACCGTGCCACGCGGATCTGCGCGCGGCGAAGCTCAGCGGCTGAACCGGAACAACCGAGCCGGAAGTTCCGTTGCGGGTGGCCGGTCGAGCCGGTGCCAGCCCACCCGGAACCGGGCATCGTCCGGCGCGGTGAAGCCCAACTCGGTGAAGCCGCGCTCGGCGAACAGGTCCCGGACCACCTGACTGGCGTCGAGGTCGTCCGCTCCCCTGCCCCGGGTCCAGATCACCTGGCCGCCCGGCCAGAGCAGGCCGGGCAGCGCGTCGATGGTGCGCCGGACGTCGGCAAGGCTGATGTTGCCGAAGACCCCGCAGGCCAGCACGATGTGCGCCGGTGCCAGCTCGGCGTAACTGGCCGAGTGGCCGGCGTCGGCGGTACGAACCAGTACCTCGGCGAGCTCCAGCCGGCTTGCCTCGGCTCGCGCCCGGTCCGCCAGCTCTGGGTCCAGTTCCACCAGCAGTGCCCGTACCGGCGGCCCGGACCGCAGCGAGGCCAGCACCTCCAGCACATCCGCGCCGTCGCCGGCGCACATGCTCAGCAGCCGGATCGGGCCACCCGAAGGTGGCAGTTCTGCCAGGATCTGCCGCAGGAAACCCTGCACCACCCGCCGCCGGCGGGACAGCGAGGAGGACGGATCGTCGTACTCGCGGTGCCAGTCGAGCCAGTGCTGACCCACCGGGATCAGCGCAGCGGCGCGCGCCGGCCCACGTAGTACTCGAACAGCAGGCCGCCGGCGGTGAACAGGATCAGCAGCACGCCGAGCACCACCATCCACAGTTGCACCAGGGCCAATCCCAGCCCGGCGACCGTACCGGCCATCGCGATGCCCAGCGGCCAGTAGCTGCCCGGCGAGAAGAAGCCCAGCTCCCCCGCGCCCTCGGCGATCTCGGCGTCGTTGCGGTCCTCCGGCCGGGCGTCGATCCGGCGGGAGACGAACCAGAAGAAGGATCCGGAGATGCCCAGCAGCCCGCCGGAAAGGATCAGCGCCGCGGTGCCGGCCACCTCGACCCGGCCGCCGTCGGCCTCGGTCCAGAACGCGTAGGCGGCCGCCGCGGCGAAGATGAACAGCATCGTCCAGAGGAAAATCCTGGCCTCGGTCTTCAACGTCGCACCGCCTAGTCGCTGCTGACCGGACAGATCGGCGCCTCGGACGCCGAGCGAGCCAGCCGGTTCGTTCCGAACGGATGGGTGGTGGTGGCGCACGGATCCTCACCGATTGCGGTGAGCGCCTTCCGCTGGCGTGCCGGGTCGGTGGACGGGATGGCGGCCAGGCTGGAGAGGTACTTGGCGTAGTCGCTGTCGGAGACCACGCGTACCTCGAAGTTCATCTGCGAGTGGTACGTCCCGCACAGCTCGGCGCACCGGCCGACGAAGTGACCGGTGTGGGTGGCGGTGAACTCGAACTGGTTCGGCTTGGGCATCGGGATCACGTCCCGCTTGAACAGGAACTCCGGCACCCAGAACGAGTGGATGACGTCCTCGCTCACCTCGACGATGCGGACCCGCTTGTTCACCGGCACCACCAGCACCGGGATCTCGGTCGAGCTGCCGACGGTGGACACCGGCTTGCCGCCCGCCGGATCCGAGGACGGGTAGTTGGTGTTGCTGACCTGCCCGTTCGACGTGTTGTTGAGGTACTCGAACTGCCAGTTCCACTTGAAGGCGTCCACCTGGATGGTGGTGTCCGGGTTCGGGGTGAGCTTGTCCACGTAGTTCTCGGTCACCGCGGTGAAGTAGAACAGCCCGGCGATGACCAGGAACGGCGCGATGGTGTAGGCGATCTCGATCGGCAGGTGGTACTTGGTCTGCCGGGGCAACAGGTCGTCGGTCTTGCGGTAGCGGATGCAGCACCAGAAGATCAGGCCCCAGACGATGACGCCGACGATCAGCGCGGTCACGCACGACCAGCTCCACAGGGTGCGCATCCGGTCGGCCTGGTGGGTGACTCCGGTCGGCCAGCCGAACCGCAACTTCATCTCGGCGTCGTGCGCGGTGCAGCCGGTCAGCAGGACCAGCGGCAGCGCGAGCAACCCGATCCGGGTCAGCCGAGACTTCCACGTGCGCTGCACGGGCGTACCTTTCATCCTTCTGCGATACCTCGTCGACGCGGGCTGGTCGGCAGTGACGATGGCTGCGGCCGGCGGCCGCGGGACCAACGTCAACCCGTTCGCCAGACTAGCCGACCCCCCTCAGCCGGGGCCGGGAGGGTGCCGCGGGCACGCCGACCGGCGTGCTCGAACCGGCGGCCGGCGTGGGCGACCCGGCCTCCGACTAGCCTGGCCGCCATGACCGGGGGTTACCTGGACGCGGCGGCCGGCCTGCCCTGGCACCCGGTGGCGGTCGAGGCGCTGCAGGCCGCGCTGGCCGACGGCTGGGCCGATCCGGGCCGGCTGGCTCGACCCGGTAGGCGCAGCGCGGTGCTGCTGGACGCCGCGCGGGCCGCGATCGCCGCCGAGTTCGGCGTACACCCGGACGAACTGATCGTCACCCCGTCCGGCGCGCACGCACTGCACCAGGCGGTGCTGGGCAGCCTGGCCGGGCGGCATCGGGCCGGCCGCACGCTGGTGCACTCGGCGGTCGAGCACTCCGCGGTGCTGAAGGCGGCGCAGTGGCACGCCGGACGCGGCGGTTCGATCGACGTGGTGCCGGTGGAGGGCACCGGCCGGGTCGATCCGAATGAATTCCTGGCCGCGGCCGGAGCGCCCGGGGTGGCCACCGCGGTGCTGCAGGCGGCCAACCACGAGGTGGGAACCCGGCAGCCGGTGGCCGAGGTGGCGGCCGGGCTGGCCGAATCGGCGGTGCCGCTGGTGGTGGACGCCGGCCACCAGCTGGTCTACGGCGAGCCGCCGGCGGCCGCGCCGATCTTCACCGCCGATGCCCGGCTGTGGGGCGGCCCGGCCGGGGTCGGCCTGCTGGTGGTGCGGCGCGGCAGCCGATGGCTGCCGCCGTTCCCCGTGGACGAGAGCGAGTCCGGGCGGGGACTGGGCGTGCCGAACGTGCCGGTGCTGGTGGCCGCCGCGGCGGCGCTGCGGGCAACCCGGGCGGACCGCACCGCGCAGGCAGCACGGCTGGCCGGCTTGCTCGACCAGCTGCGGCACCGCATCCCGCTGCTGGTGCCGGACGCGGTGCTGTTCGGCCCGGACCGGCCGGCCGACCGGCTGCCACACCTGCTCACCTTCTCCTGCCCGTACGTCGACGGCGAGGCGCTGCTCACCGAGCTGGACCGGCTCGGCTTCGCGGTGTCGTCCGGCTCGTCCTGCACCTCGGACAGCCTGGTCCCCTCGCACGTGCTGGTGGCGATGGGCGCGTTGAGCTCCGGCAACATCCGGCTGTCGCTGCATCCCGGCGTCGAGCAGGCCGACATCGACCGGTTCCTCGAGGTGCTGCCGGCCGCGGTTGCCGAGGTCCGGTCGGCCAACCCGCGGCCGGTGCCGCCGCGAGCACCGAGCGCACCTGCCGACAACGCCGGCCCGGTGCTGGACAGCCGCGGCCGGCGCTGCCCGCTGCCGATCCTGGACCTGGCCCGGGCCCTGCCCGACCTGCCGGTGGGCGGCGAGCTGACCGTGCTGGCCGACGACCCGGCCGCCGCCAGCGACATCCCGGCCTGGTGCCGGATGACCGGCCAGCAGCTGGTGGACACCGACGGCACCGGCCGCTACCGGGTGCGGCGGGTGCGGTGACCGGCTCCCGCCATGGGAAAATCGGTCGCATGGCAACCCAGGTCACCGAGATGAGCATCGAGCGCACCGCGATCGAGGGGTTGCTGATCTGCACCCTCAAGCAGGCCAGTGACGAGCGCGGCTCGGTACGCGAGTTCTTCCGCGCCTCCAGCTACTCGGCGCTGCCCGGCGCGGGCGACTGGCAGCAGATCAACGTCACCGAATCCCGGCACGGCGCGGTGCGCGGCCTGCACGGCGAGGACATGGTGAAGCTGGTCAGCTGCGTGGCCGGCCAGGCCTTCGGCGTCTACCTGGACGCCCGGCCGGACTCGGCAAGCTACGGCGAGGTGGTCACCGCGTCCCTGTCGCCCGGTGTGCAGGTGCTGGTTCCGGCCGGTGTCTGCAACGGGTTCCAGTCGCTGTCGCCGGAGGGCAGCCAGTACCTGTACTGCTTCACCGCCGAGTGGCAGCCCGGCATGACCGGGGTGGCGTACACCCCGCTGGACGAGGGCTTGCGCATCGACTGGCCGTTGCCGATCGACCCGGACGACCCGGGCAGCATCTCGGCCAAGGACGCCGGCGCACCCCGGTTCAGTGAGCAGCGATCCGGCGAGCGGCGATCCGGCGAGCAGCGGCGGTCGGGCTCCGGTGAGCAACCGGGCCGGCCGGGCTCCGGCAGCGAGCGGCTCGGCGACCCACCGTCCGGCCGGTTCAGCCAGGCCTCGGCGGGGGCGTGAGCGCATGTGCGGTTTGATCGGCTTCGTTGCCGCCCGGCCCGGCCCGGCCACCTCGGCCGGGAGCCCCTCGGCCAAGAACGCCTCGACCGAGATCGAGCAGGCGATCGAGAAGTCCCCGACCCAGATGCGCCACCGCGGCCCGGACGACTCCGGCACCTGGTCGGACGACGAGGTGGTGATCGGCTTCCGCCGGCTGTCGCTGATCGACTGGGAGCACAGCCACCAGCCGCTGCCCTACCTGGACGGCCGCTATCACCTGATCTTCAACGGCGAGATCTACAACTACCTGGAGCTGCGCAGCCAGCTCACCGAGCAGTTCGGCGCGGTGTTCTCCACCCAGGGCGACGGCGAGGCGATCGTCGCCGGGTACCACTACCTGGGCGAGAAGATCATCGAGCAGCTGCGCGGGATGTTCGCGTTCCTGAT
The DNA here is from genome assembly GCA_035763985.1 of Jatrophihabitans sp. Classification (GTDB taxonomy): domain Bacteria; phylum Actinomycetota; class Actinomycetes; order Mycobacteriales; family Jatrophihabitantaceae; genus Jatrophihabitans_A. The sequence continues at coordinate 18,582 of DASUAC010000584.1, forward strand.
CTGGGACAGCGAGGAGCGGGTGCTGTTCGGCGGCCGGGACTGGTTCGGCATCAAGCCGCTCTACACCTACACCGACGAGCGTGGCAGCTTCTTCGCCTCGGAGAAGAAGGCCCTGCTGTCGGTCGCACCGTCATCGGCCAGCCAGCAGGTCAACATCGAGGCGTTGCAGAATTACCTTACTTTGCAGTACGTTCCCGAACCGGCGTCGATGCACACACCGATCACCCGGATCGATTCGGGCACTTGCTTCACGGTACGTCCGGGCGAGCGGCCGCAGACCCGGCGGTACTTCCACCCGGACTTCCGGTCCACCCCGGTGACCGACCAGCCGGCGCTGTACCGGCGGATCGCCGATGCGCTGCGCGACTCGGTGGCCAAGCACATGCGCTCGGACTTCACGGTCGGCGCGTTCCTGTCCGGCGGCATCGACTCGACCGCGATCGCCGCGCTGGCCAAGGAGCACAACCCGAGCCTGCTGACCTTCACCACCGGCTTCGAGCGGCCGGGCTTCTCCGAGATCGACGTGGCCGCCGAATCGGCCGCGGCGATCGGCGTCCGGCACATCACCAAGGTGGTCAGCCCGCAGGAGATGATGGACACCCTGCCGCTGATCGTCTGGTACCTGGACGACCCGGTGGCCGACCCGGCCCTGGTGCCGCTGTACTTCATCGCCCGCGAGGCCCGCAAGCACGTGAAGGTGGTGCTCTCCGGCGAGGGCGCCGACGAGTTGTTCGGCGGCTACACCATCTACCGGGAGCCGATCTCGCTGCGCCGGCTCACCGCTGCGCCGGATCCGGTCAAGCGGCTGCTCGGCACGCTGTCCCGGCAGTTGCCGGAAGGCATGCGCGGCAAGGATCTGCTGCGCCGGGCCAGCATCGGCATCGAGGAAAGGTATTACGGCAACGCCCGGATCTTCCGTCCGGACGAGATGCAAACGCTGTTGAAGACCTATTCGCCGCAGGTCAGCTACACCGACATCACCGCGCAGCACTATGCCGCCACCACGCACCTGGACGACTCCACCCGGATGCAGTACATCGACCTGTTCACCTGGCTGCGCGGCGACATCCTGGTGAAGGCCGACAAGATGGCCATGGCCAACTCGCTGGAGTTGCGGGTGCCGTTCCTGGACACCGAGGTGTTCGCGGTCGCGTCCGGGCTGCCGGTGTCGGAGAAGATCACCCGCGAGACCACCAAGTACGCGCTACGCCGGGCGCTGGCCGAGATCGTGCCGCCGCACGTGCTGAACCGGGCCAAGCTCGGCTTCCCGGTGCCGACCCGGCCGTGGCTGGCCGGCGTGATGTACGACTGGGCGTACGAGATCATCAGCTCGGCCGGCACCGGTCACCTGATCGACACCGGCGAGGCGCTGCGGCTGCTGGCCGCGCACCGGGAGGGCCGGCACGACTACTCGCGCAAGATCTGGACGCTGCTGGTGTTCATGATCTGGCACGGCATCTTCGTCGAGGGCCGGATCCGCCCGGAGATCCCCGAGCCGGTTTACCCCGTCAAGATCTGAGCATCCGATGCGCCGGGTACCCGTGGAAAGCAGCGCGATCGCCTCGGTCGGGTACGACCGGGCGACCAGCGTGCTGGAGATCGAGTTCGCCGACGGTGACGTCTACCAGTACTTCGCGGTGCCCCGGCGGGTCCATTCCGAACTGCTGGCCGCCGAGAGCATGGGCCGGTACTTCCAGACCCGGATCCGGGAACGGTACAGCTACCAGCGGGTCTAGTTCGCCTTCAGCCGGTCAGGTACGGCAGCACCTCGGCGGCCGCGTCGTCGCCGTAGGACTCGGCGAGCCGGTCGGCGAAGTCGGCCGGCTTGACCTCGTACTCCTGGGTGCCGACCGTCTCCAGCACCAGGGTGGCCAGCAGGCTGCCCACCTGCGCGGCCCGCTCCCAGGACAGGCCCCAGGCCCGGCCGGTCAGGAAACCGGCCCGGAAGCCGTCGCCGACCCCGGTCGGATCGAGCTTGGCCCGCTCCCGGGCCACCGGCACATGCACCCGGTCGAAGTCCGGGCCGACGATCTCCACGCCGTTCTTGCCCTGGGTGGTGACCCGTACCCCGATCCGCTCGTGCACCTGCGCCTCGGACAGGCCGGTCTTGGACTCGAGCAGGTTCTTCTCGTACTCGTTGGTGAAGAGCAGGTCCGCGCCCTCGATCAGCAGCAGCAGCTCCTCGCCGGACATCCGGGCGATCTGCTGCGACGGGTCGGCGGCGAACCGGTAGCCGAGTTCGCGGGCCTCCACCGAGTGCCGCACCATGCCCGCCGGGTCGTCGGCGCTGATCACCACCAGGTCCGCGCCGGTCCGTTCCACCGCCGGGCGCAGTTCGATGTTGCGGGCCTCGCTCATCGCACCGGCGTAGAACGAGGCGATCTGGCACATCTCCTCGTCGGTGGTGCAGACGAACCGGGCGGTGTGCAGCTGCTCGGAGACGTGTACCGACTTGCAGTCGACGCCGTGCCGTTCCAGCCAGGCGCGGTAGTCGGCGAAGTCCTCCCCGACCGCACCGACCAGCACCGGGTGCTCACCGAGCTGACCCATGCCGAAGGCGATGTTGGCCGCCACCCCACCCCGGCGAACCACCAGGTCGTCCACCAGGAAGCTCAAGGAGACCTGGTGCAGCTGATCGGCCAGCAACTGCTCGGAGAACCGGCCGGGGAAGTGCATCAGGTGGTCGGTCGCGATGGAGCCGGCGAGAAGAACGGGCATGCGTGCGAGATTACCTGTTGGACGACAAACTCCCGCCAGAGGATCGCTCGAAGCGTCCGGTGGCGGGAGTGCCGAGGGCTG
>DASUAC010000585.1:0-7382 GCA_035763985.1 Jatrophihabitans sp.
TGTCCGAGGCCGAGTCCGAGCTGCGTACCTCGCTGCTGCCGGGGTTGCTGGCCAACCTCACCCGCAACCTGGGCCGGGGCAACCGGGATCTGGCGATCTATGAGATGGGGCTGGTGTACCTGCCGGCCGCTGCCGGCCGGCCGGTTCAGCCCGGCGTCGAGCACCGGCCCAGCGAGGCCGAGCTGGCCGCGCTGAAGGCCTCGGTGCCGGAGCAGCCGCGGCACCTGGCGGTGGTGCTGGCCGGCGAGCTGGAGCTGCCCGGCTGGTGGGGCCCCGGCCGGCCCGGCAACTGGGCGGACGCGATCGAGGCTGCGCGGCTGGTGGCCCGGGCGGCCCGTGTCGAGCTCACCGTGCGCGGGGCGGACCTGCCGCCGTGGCATCCGGGCCGGTGCGCCGAGCTGCTGGTCGGCGACCGGCCGGTCGGGTACGCCGGCGAGCTGCACCCGCGGGTGATCGCCGCGCTGGGACTTCCGCCGCGCAGCTGCGCCATGGAACTGAACCTGGACGCCTTCGCGGTGCCCCGTCCGGCCCAGGCTCCGGCGCTGGCGAACCTGCCGCCGGTGCTGCTGGATCTGGCGCTGGTGGTGGCCGCGGACGTACCGGCCGCCGCCGTCCGGGACGTGATCGTCGAGGGCGCCGGTGAGCTGCTGGAATCGGCTCGGCTGTTCGACGTCTACACCGACCCGGAGCGGCTGGGACCGGGGCGCAAGTCGCTGGCGTTCGCGTTGCGGTTCCGGGCCGCCGACCGGACGCTGACGGTGGAGGAGGCCACCGCGGCCCGGGACGCGGCGATCGCGCTGGCGGCGACCCGGCTCGATGCCCGGCTACGCGGCTGATCGTGGGTGTTGGGGTGACCTTTCGCCTTTGCCATGATTGACCCAACTCACAGATGCATCATCTTTCGTAATCATGCATAATCAATCGCATGGGCGTGCCAGTGGCGGTGGTGGGAGCCAGCGGTTATGCCGGCGCTGAGCTGCTTCGGCTGCTCGCCGGGCATCCGGGCATGGACGTGGTGGCGGCGACCGCGCACAGCCAGACCGGACAGCCGCTGACCGAGCTGCATCCGCACCTGGTCAGCTACGGCGATCTGGTGTTCGCCGAGACCGGCGCGGAGGCGCTGGCCGGTGCCGAGCTGGTGTTCGTCGCGCTGCCGCACGGCGCGTCCCCGGCGCTGGTCGCCGAGCTACCGGAGCGGGCCAAGGTGGTCGACCTGGGGGCGGACTTCCGGCTGGCCGACGCCGAGGCCTGGCAGCGCTACTACGGCCTGCCGCATGCCGGCACCTGGACCTACGGCCTGCCCGAACTGCCCGGCCAGCGCAGCCGGATCGCGACCAGCCAGCGGGTGGCCAACACCGGCTGTTACGCGGTGGCCGTCATCACCGCGCTGGCCCCGCTGGTCGCCGCCGGCCTGGTGTCGCCGCAGGACGTGGTGGTGGTTGCCGCCTCCGGCACCTCCGGCGCCGGCCGGGTGGCCAAACCGCACCTGCTGGCCGCCGAGGTGATCTCCGACCTGACCCCGTACCGGGTGGGTTGTCACCAGCACGTGCCGGAGATCCTGCAGGCGACCGGCGCCCGGAGCCTGTCGCTGACCCCGGTGCTGGCCCCGATGCCCCGCGGCATCCTGGCCACGGTCACCGCGCTGCCGGCCACCGCGGGCGTCACCGGGCAGGACGTCCGGGCGGTGCTGGACGATGCCTACTCGGACGAGCCGTTCGTGCAGGTGTTGCCGGACGGTCGGCAGCCGCGCACCGCGGCGACCCTCGGTTCCAACTCGGTACACCTGCAGGCGGCGGTCGACGCCAACTCCGGCCGGGTGATCGTGACCAGCGCCATCGACAACCTGGGCAAGGGCGCCGCCGGCCAGGCCGTGCAGAACGCCAACCTGATGCTCGGCCTGGCCGAGACCGCCGGGCTGTCCGCCAACGGGGTGGCGCCGTGAGCGTGACCTCGGTTCCCGGCACGCTGGCCGAGCGGCTGTCCGTCGCGGCCGAGAAGGCGGCCACCCTGATCGACGCGCTGCCCTGGCTGTCCCGTTTCCACGGCAAGGTCGTGGTGATCAAGTACGGCGGCAACGCCATGCTCTCCGACCGGCTGCGCCGGGCCTTCGCCGAGGACGTGGTCTTCCTCCGGTACGCCGGCCTGCAACCGGTGGTGGTGCACGGCGGCGGCCCGCAGATCACCGAGCACCTGAGCCGGCTGGGCATCCCGAGTGAGTTCCGGGGCGGCCTGCGGGTCACCACCCCGGAGGCCATGCAGGTGGTGCGGATGGTGCTGGTCGGCCAGGTTAACGGTGACGTGGTCAATCTGATCAACGACCACGGGCCGTTCGCGGTCGGCCTGTCCGGCGAGGACGGCGGCCTGTTCACCGCCGAACGGCGACCGGCCGTGGTGGACGGTCAGCTGGTGGACATCGGCCAGGTCGGCGACGTGGTCCGGGTCGATCCGAGCGCGGTGACCGCGTTGCTGCAGGCCGGCCGGATCCCGGTGGTGGCGACCGTGGCAAGGGGCCGGGACGGGCTGTCCTACAACGTCAACGCCGACACCGCGGCGGCCGCGCTGGCCGCCGCGATCGGTGCCGAGAAGCTCATCGTGCTCACCGACGTGGCCGGGTTGTACGCCAACTGGCCGGACACCTCCGAGGTGATCGCCGAGGTCACCGCCTCGCAGTTGGCGGCGCTGCTGCCGAACCTGTCGGCCGGCATGGTGCCGAAGATGGAGGCCTGCCTGCGCGCGGTGCGGGCCGGCGTGCCGCGGGCGACCGTGCTGGACGGCCGCGAGGTGCACGCGCTGCTGCTGGAGATCTTCACCAGCTCCGGCGTCGGCACCATGGTCCTGCCGGACCAGAGCGATGACCAGGACCTGACGAGCGATGGAGCGGATGCATGAGCAGCAACGAGGTGCTGGCCAAGCGCTGGGCGGCGGCCATGATGGACAGCTACGGCACGCCGCCGATCGCGCTGGCCAGCGGCCGGGGCGTCCGGGTGACCGACGTCGAGGGGATCGAATACCTCGATTTCATCGCCGGCATCGCGGTGTCCGCGCTGGGGCACGCGCACCCGGCGCTGGTGCAGGCGGTGACCGGGCAGGTGGCCAAGCTGGCGCACACCTCCAACCTGTTCATACATCAGCCGGGGATCGAGCTGGCCGAGAAGCTGCTCGGGCTGCTGGCCGATCCCACCGCCCGGGTGTTCTTCTGCAACGACGGCACCGAGGCGAACGAGTGCGCGCTGAAGCTGTCCCGGCTCTACGGCCGCGAGTCCGGCCGCGGCACGGTGGTGTCCACCGCGAACAGCTTCCACGGACGCACCCTGGGCTCGCTGTCGCTGACCGGCAACCCGGCCAAGCGGGAACCGTTCCAGCCGCTGCCCGGCGCGGTGACCTTCGTCGACTACGGCGACGCCGATGCGCTGGCGGCCGCGGTGGGCCCCGACACCGCCGCGGTATTCCTGGAACCGACCCAGGGCGAGGGCGGCATCATCCCGGCACCGGACGGCTACCTGGCAGCCGCTCGCCGGATCTGCTCCGAGGCCGGCGCGTTGCTGGTGCTGGACGAGGTGCAGAGCGGCATCGGCCGTACCGGGCATTGGTTCGCCGGCCAGGCGGCCGGCGTGCAACCTGACGTGCTGACCCTGGCCAAGGGGCTCGGCGGCGGCCTGCCGATCGGTGCCTGCATCGGCTTCGGCCCGGCGGCGGCGCTGTTCACCCCGGGCAGCCACGGCAGCACCTTCGGCGGGAATCCGGTGTCCTGCGCGGCGGCGCTGGCGGTGCTGGACACCATCGAGCGGGACGGCCTACTGGCCAACGTGGCCGACACCGGCGCCTTGCTCGGCGACGGCCTGCGCGGCCTGGACAGCCCGATGGTGGCCGGCGTGCGGGGCAGCGGGCTGTGGTGGGGGGTGCAGCTGGCCGGTGCACCGGCCGGCGCGGTCGAGGCGGCCGCCCGGCGGCGTGGCCTGCTGATCAACGCGGTACGCCCGGACGTGCTTCGGCTGGCGCCCCCGCTGATCGTCGAACCGGCCGATGTCCAGGCCGCGCTGGCCATCCTCGGCGCTGCCCTGGACGCGGTCTCGACGGGGGAGGGCTGATGGTCAGGCACTACCGCCGGGACGACGACCTGAGCCCGGCCGAGCTGATCGAGGTCCTTGACCTGGCCGACCGGATGAAGCGGGACCGGTTCGGCTGGCGGCCGCTGGCCGGGCCGCGCACGGTCGCGGTGATCTTCGACAAGCCGTCCACCCGCACCCGGGTGTCGTTCAGCGTGGGCATCGCCGAACTCGGCGGCTACCCGCTGCTGATCGAGGGCGACAGCAGCCAGCTGGGCCGCGGCGAGCCGGTGATCGACACCGCCCGGGTGCTGTCCCGGCAGGTCAGCGCAATCGTCTGGCGGACGTTCGGGCAGGCCGATCTGGAGCAGATGGCCGCGGCGAGTTCGGTGCCGGTGGTGAATGCGCTGACCAACGAGTTCCACCCGTGCCAGATTCTGGCCGACCTGCAGACCGTCCGGGAGCACAAGGGCCTGCTGGCCGGCCTGCGGCTGAGCTACCTCGGCGACGCGGCCAACAACATGGCGCACTCCTACCTGCTCGGCTGCGCCCTGGCCGGCATGCACGTCACCGTCGCGGGGCCACCGGACCTGCTGCCGGATCCGGCGGTGGTGGGCCGGGCCGCCGAGCTGGCCGACGAGACCGGCGGTTCGGTGACGGTGACCACCGAGCCGAAGCAGGCCCTGGTCGGCGCCGACGTGCTGGCCACCGACACCTGGGTGTCGATGGGCGACGAATCGGCGGCGGCCTCACCGGAACGCCGCGACCTGGCCGACTACGCGATCACCGAGCAGGCGGTGGCCGAGGCGGCCGAGGACGTGATCGTGCTGCACTGCCTGCCCGCCAAGCGCGGCCGGGAGATCGACGGCGCGGTGCTGGACGGCCCGCACAGCGTGGTCTGGGACGAGGCGGAGAACCGGCTGCATGCGCAGAAGGCGCTGCTGAGCTGGCTGCTGGAGCAGAGCCCATGACGGTGGAACAGAAGCCGATCCCCGCCGAGGCGAACAGCCGGACCGGGGTGGCCCGGTCCGGCGGCGCGGGCGGTCACCTCTCCGAACTGACCGGCCGCGCGGTCCGGCAGGCCAAGATCGTCTCGCTGCTGGCCGAGCACGCGGTGTCCTCCCAGGCCGAGCTGGCCGCCCTGCTGGCGGCGGCCGGCATCCGGGTCACCCAGGCCACCCTGAGCCGGGATCTGGAGGATCTGGGCGCGGTGAAGCTGCGCAGCCCGGACGGCGGCCAGCCGTGTTACGTGGTGCCGGAGAACGGCGCCCCGCTGGCGCCGCGCCGGGCCGACGACGCACCGCCGCAGCGGCTGGCCCGGCTGCTCGCCGAGCTGCTGGTCTCGGCCGAGGCGAACGGCAACCTGGTGGTGCTGCGCACGCCGCCGGGCGCGTCCAACTTCCTGGCCAACGCGCTGGACCGGGCCGGGTTGACCGAGGTGCTGGGCAGCATCGCCGGGGATGACACCATCCTGGTGGTGGCCCGTGAGCCGGACGGCGGCCAGGCCTTGGCGGACACCCTGATCCAGCTGTCCCGAGCACCTGAGCACCACCCAACCCGCAGCACCTGAGCACCACCCCAGCCCGCACCACCCATCACGCGATACACCGGCAGTCGGAAGGACCTTGTTGAACATGAGCAATCGGATCGTGCTGGCCTACTCGGGCGGCCTGGACACCTCGGTGGCGATCGGCTGGCTGGCCGAGGAGACCGGCGCCGAGATCATCTGCGTGGCCGCGGACGTGGGCCAGGGCGGTGAGGACCTCGATGTCATCCGGCAGCGGGCGCTGGACTGCGGCGCGGTCGAGTCGGTGGTGCTGGACCTGAAGCAGGAGTTCGCCGAGGAGTACTGCCTGCCGGCGCTGCGGACCAACGCGCTCTACCTGGAGCGCTATCCGCTGGTCTCGGCGCTGTCCAGGCCGGTGATTGCCAAGCACCTGGTCATCGCCGCGCTGCACCACGGGGCGGACACGGTCGCGCACGGCTGCACCGGCAAGGGCAACGACCAGGTCCGGTTCGAGGTCGGCATCGGCGCGCTGGCGCCGGAGCTGAAGGTGCTGGCGCCGGTCCGGGACAGTGGGATGACCCGGGACAAGGCGATCCAATTTGCCGAGGACAAGGGTCTGCCGATCGACCAGTCCAAGCGCTCGCCGTACTCGGTGGACCAGAACCTGTGGGGACGGGCGGTGGAGACCGGGTTCCTGGAGGATCCGTGGAACGCGCCGATCGAGGACGTCTACTCCTACACCTCCGACCCGACGGTGGCCCGCGAGCCGGACGAGGTGACCATCAGCTTCGACGACGGCGTGCCGGTGGCCGTCGAGGGCCAGTCGGTGACCGTGCTGCAGGCGATCGAGCAGCTCAACGCCCGGGCCGGCGCGCAGGGAATCGGCCGGCTGGACATGGTCGAGGACCGGCTGGTCGGCATCAAGAGCCGCGAGGTGTACGAGGCGCCGGGTGCGATCGCGCTGATCACCGCGCACCAGGAGCTGGAGGACCTGACCGTGGAGCGGGACCTGCGCCGGTTCAAGTACTCGGTCGAGCAGCGCTGGACCGAACTGGTCTACGACGGGCTGTGGTTCTCCCCGCTGAAGCGTTCGCTGGACGCCTTCGTCGACTCCGCACAGCGGCACGTGACCGGCGACGTCCGGCTGCGGCTGCACGCCGGCCGGGCGGTGCCGACCGGCCGGCGGGGTGCCGGGTCGCTGTACGACTTCGACCTGGCCACCTACGACACCGGCGACACGTTCGACCAGAGCCTGTCCAAGGGCTTCGTGCAGCTGTGGGGGCTGCCGAGCCGGATCGCGGCCCGGCGTGAGCAGAAGCTCGGGCAGTGACGCCGGAGCCGCCAGCCATCCCTCCCGAGCCGAGCGCGGGCTCGGCCCAGCCGGTACCCGGTGCCGATCAGCCGGTCGCCCTGTGGGGTGGCCGGTTCGACGCCGGACCGGCCGACGTGCTGGCCGCGCTGTCCCGCTCCACGCATTTCGACTGGCGGCTGGCCGAGTTGGACCTGGCGGGTTCGGCGGCGCATGCCCGGGTGCTGCACCGGGCCGGCCTGCTCACCGATGCCGACTTGGCCGGCCTGCTGTCCGCGCTGGACGGGCTGGCCGCTGATGTGCGGTCCGGCGCCTTCGGCCCGCAACCCGCCGACGAGGACGTGCACACCGCTCTGGAACGCGGCCTGCTGGAGCGGGCCGGCGCGGAGCTCGGTGGGCGGTTGCGGGCCGGCCGGTCGCGCAATGACCAGATCGCAACGTTGATCCGGATGTACCTGCGCCAGCAGGCGCGCCGGTTGACGGGGCTGGTCGGCGGCCTGGTCGGCGCGCTCGCCGACCA
>DASUAC010000586.1:0-4180 GCA_035763985.1 Jatrophihabitans sp.
GGTGCCGGCGCTCGTCTACGTGGGAGCCGGCTATGCGATCGCCGGCGGGCACGCCATCGACATCGGTTCGCTGGTCGCCTACGTCGCACTGCAGACCCGGTTCTTCGGTCCGATCGGCCAGGTGATGCAGCTGTCGGCACAGCTTGCCGCGCTACCTCCGGTACTGCGGCGGGTCGCCGAGTACCAGGGGGCCGAGTACCGAGGTGCGGGGGCGCTGGCCGAGCAGCGCGGCACGGCGGTCGAACCCAGGCCAGCCGCATCCGAACCGGAACCGGTGACGGTACGCGGACTCGGCTTCGGCTATCCCGCGGACGGCTTCCGGCTGCGGGCCATCGACCTCGACCTCCCGGCCGGCAGCAGGATCGCCGTCGTGGGCGAGAGCGGCAGCGGCAAGAGCACCCTGGCCCTGCTGCTCGCCGGCCTGCTCGCCCCGGACGAGGGCACCGTCACGGTCGGCACCCGGCAGGCGCACGGCCCGGCGATCGCGGAGCTGCTGCGCGGGGCGGTCGGGCTGGTCACCCAGGTGCCGCACGTGCTGCACGCCAGCGTCGCGGCCAACATCAGCTTCGGCCGGCCGGACGCCACCCCGGCCGAGATCGTCGCCGCCGCCCGGGCCGCCAGCCTGCACGAGTTCATCGAGTCCCTTCCGGACGGCTACGACACGCTGCTCGGCCAGGGCGGCGCACGGCTTTCCGGCGGCCAGCGGCAGCGACTGTGCGTCGCCCGGGTGGCTCTGGTCCGGCCGAGTCTCATCGTCTTCGACGAAACCGGCAGCGCGTTGGACCGGACCACCCAAGCCTCGATGTGGACCTCGATCCGGACCACGCTCGCCCCGGCGACCCACCTGGTGATCTCACACGATGAGGACACGGTTGCCCAGTGCGAGCTGGTGTACCGGCTGGCCGGCGGTTCGCTGGTGGAGGCCGGCGATCATCACCAGTTGCTGCGTACCTCCGCGGATTACCGCAGCTTCTGGGCGGTCGAGTCGCCGGGTGCGGCGTCATAGGCCAGCACCGACGGCAGCTCCGGTCGGCGGGCTCGGAGCAGTGCGTAGCCCACCCCGGCCAGGCCGGTGAGCAGGCCGGGCGTCTCCACCCCTTGCGGCATCCCACACAGCCAGCCGTCTCGAGCGGCCACCGAGATCGCGTGGCTCCGCCGAGCGGCAGCGGCCGCCAACCAGTCGGTCCGATCGAACTGCTCGGCCACCGTGACCATCACGTCGGCGTTGCCGAAATCGCCGTGGCACAGCGAATGGTTCTGCCCGAAGCCGTCGGCGAGCGTGGTGCGAACGGCGCGCTCGACGTCCGGCTCGGGGGCCCACGGCCCCGGCCGAGCGGCGACCCGTGCCCTGGCCAGCGCGATGCCGGCCGCGCCATGGCACCACGCTGTGATGGGCTTGCCCAGCGTCTCCGGCCGGCCACCGGTCAGGGTGACCGGGTCCCGGACGTCCCGCCAGGTGCCGTACTCCGGCAGGAAGAGGCCGTTCTCGTAGTCGAGAGCTCGGCCGACGCACTCCTGGTATCGGGTGGTTGACAGCAACGTGCCGGCCTCGGCGAGTGCCCAACCGATCCCGGCGGCGCCGTGGGCCAGGCCCGCCAGCGGCTGGTTGGCCAAGCCGCTGGCTCGCATGGACTCTGCCAGCCAGCCCCCGGTCCGGTCCTGTCGGGCGGCGAGCAGATCGGCGGCCGTCGTGACCACGGCCAGGCACGCGTCCGGAGAGGCCGGCACCAGTGTCCGCAGCAACAGGATGGTCCCCGCCGAGCCGGCGCTGACGTCGAACTCGCCGTCGCCGCTGATGCCGTCCGAGAGCTGTGGGATCAGCGACCCGGCGTGCCGGACGAGGTCGGCCTCGTCGAGCAGGTGCCCGATCAGGTACGCACCGTACAGGTAACCGGGCAGCCCGCTGGTGCCGCCCAGGCCGTCCAGCATGTGTCGTTCCACCTGGAGCCGCGCGGTCGACATCGCGGCGAGTGCCAGTTCCCGATAGCGCCGCTCACCGGTCTCGACCGCCAACGCCGCCAGGAAGACGGAGACGCCGGCCAGCCCGTGGTACAGGTCCGGGCCGAGCGCGCCGAGCGACCAGCTCTGGCCACGGCTGGAGTTGACTCCCAGCCATTCCGCACCGCCGCCTTCCCGGAAGGCCAGTTCGGCCAGTCGGCTGCCGATCCGGTCGGCATGCTCGAGCAGGGTCGCCGCCGATTCGGAGGTCTGCGCGTCCGGACCGGCTGTCTCGAACGACGGGTAGGTCAGTTGGGGCGCGAGGTCGGTGGCCGCGGTGGCCATCGAGGCGCGGATCAGCCAACGCTGCCGTTCCAGGTCGCGCGGGCCGAGTTGGTCGAGTCGCTCGACGATGCACTGCATGCCGGTCGCGGACACCAGCCCGGTCAGCTCGGTGCCGTCGTCGGTGCGCACCACCGGACGGTCGAGCGGTGTGGTGAAGACCGGGATGTCGTTGTTCCAGAGCGCGGCCCGCTCGGCCGGGATGAAGCGGGCAAGGGACGGCACGTGCGCGGCGTCCACCCAGAGGTGATCGTAGTGCCGTTCGCGCTCCAGGCCGTCGCGCAACACCTTGGGATGGAACGAGGCGACATGCACGACGCCGTAGTGCACGGTGTGCCGAGCCAGCACCCGGCATTCGGCCCCCACGAAGGCCGGCAGCACGTCGTCGGCCAGTGCGGCACGTCCGGCCAGCAGCAGCCGGTACGCCTCGGTGAAGCCGGCGACAAGGTCGTCGGTGAACCGGATCAGCTCCGCCGGGCCGAGCCCCTCGGCCGGCTGGTTGAGGCCCGGCAGCGTCTCACCCGCCCGCAGCTCGACCGTCATCTCGTCGGTACCCGCATTGACCACGAACGGGAACTTCAAGCCGCCCTGCTGGCCCGACCAGCCGCCGATGCCGCTGATGTCGGCGCCCGGGCGACCGACCTGTTCCCAGCCTCGGGCCGGCAGCAGCCCGGTCCGCAGCACCGACTGGGCGGTCAGCACCGCGACCGCTTCCTCGGCGTCCAGCAGCCGGACGTCCCGAAGGTCCAGTCGGGGCTGCGCGATCGACTCGAGGTCGATGACCATCGGGTACTCGCCGTGCGCGATCACGTTCTCGGAGTGGAAGTCGTTGGCCGACAACAGGTAGAGCAGGGCCAACAACGCGCCCTGCCGGAAGTAGAACCTGGCCAGTTCCCCGGCGCTCGCACAGCGCCGGTGCTCGACCCACTGCTGCCAGCCGTAGTCGCCCCGATCAAGGGTGCCGGGCATCCGTAACGGGTGCCGCAGGCCAGCGGAGTTCAGCCAATCCAGCAGGGTCTGGAAGCCGGTGTCGATGATCAGCGGACGTGGTTTGTAGACGATCGAGCCGCTGGCTCCGAAGTGGATACAGGTGACCGACTGACCACCGCGATGCCGGTCGCCGAGCGCCGGTGAGAACGCGCTCGGCCGCAGGGCTTCCGGCCGGACGCCGAGGAATTCGGCGATCAACGGACGATCGACCGCCATCCGGTTCAGCATCCGCAGCGTGCTGGTGCGCCACAGCCGAGCGGCCAGTACCACCTGGCGTAGCAACACCGGGTAGCGCGCGTAGAACTCGGCCCGGAACGCCGGCATGCCGAGCCGGCGGACGAAGTCGGCGAACCGGTCCTCGGTGCTGGCACCGCGGAGTGCTGTCGCCCTTCGCAGCCGATGCATCTCCAGCACGCAGGACCGGGTAAGCATGTCGTTGACCTGGGTGTGCAGCGGCGTCGCCAGCTCGCTCAGCAGTCGGTCCGCATCAGCCGCGGAGTCCAGCAGCTCGGCCACCTCGGTACGCGCCGGCGCCAGGAACGGCTCGGCCAACGGCAGGAACGGCCATTCGTCGGTATAGCTGCTCGCGCCGGTTGCCTGGTCGGCCTGCTCCGGATGTGGTTCGCCATCGGTGAGCAGCGCTCGCATGGCCGCCTGTACCCAGTCCAGATCGGCCAGCCGCTCGGCCAGATCGGCCGCTGGCTCGGCGAGCAGTTCCGCCAACCCGGCTTCGGTCAGCCCGTCCACGGCCAGCCGGTCCTGCCAGAGTGCCGGGTCGTCCGCGAAGGCCGGTTGGCTGCGCCAGAATGCCAACGGGTCGGCCGGGCCGTCCGCGATCGACCGCCGTGCCGCGTCGACCCGCCGCTCAGCCAGCGTCGCGCCACGGACGAACCTCGTCACCAGCACCGCC
>DASUAC010000587.1:0-3489 GCA_035763985.1 Jatrophihabitans sp.
ATGCCTAACGCATTTGAGGGTGAGGCCGGAGAATTCCTGGTCCTGGCGGACGGCGTCTTGGCGGACGGCGTCTTGGCGGACGACGTCTTGGTGGACGACGTCTTGATGGACGGCGAGGGCCGGCATGGCCGACGGCCGGACGTCGGCTACGGCAACGCCGCCTCGGACCGGCCTGCGAGTGTCCGGCCCGATCGCCGGCATGCGGCAGGCTCCCGGCGCGGACCGAACGCCAGGCGCGACGGCCGCTCACCGGGCCCCGGCGGCGATTCCTCCGTGCGGATAGGCATCATCGCGATCGCAGCGGTGCCCGGCAGCTGCATCGGAGGCCTGAACCCGATGCGTCTCGGCCTCGGCAGCGCCACCCCCGCGCTCGATCGCGGATCGGAGGCGCTCGCCACCGGCCGCTGACGGCCCTTCGCGAACGGCCAACTCGACACCCCAGAACTCGATACCCCCAGAACTCGACACTTCCCCGCCCCAGAAGGAGATTCATCCATGACGACGACCCAGGCACACACCGGGCGCGAGACCGCCGCCGACATGGCAGCCGTTGCCTCGCTGCTCGAGATGGCCGATCGGCTGGGCGTACTGCACGTGCTCCGGCGCGACGGCGGCTTCCGGACCGCCGACCTCGCACGCGAGGCGGACATCCCCGAAGCCGGTGCCGCCGCCTACCTCGAGGCGCTGACCAATGCTGCGTTGGTACTGCCGGACGGCGACGGCTTCCGGGCCTGCGATGACCTCGCCGAGCGGATCTACGAGTCCGGTTACATGTCCTGGACACTCAACGCCAACCGGCCGTTCATCGAGAACGTCAAGGAGTTCCTGCGGGATCCGCTGACGGCCCGTCAGCAGTTCCACCGGGACGGGCGGCAGGTGGCCGTGTCCTCCGAATGGATGGGCTCGTTCGCGTTCTACCCGATCGCCTTGGCAACGATCCGGGAGGCCAAGCCGTCCCGGGTGGTGGATCTCGGCGCCGGCACCGCGCGATTGCTGATCGAGATCCTCGGTGATTTCCCGGAGGCCACCGCGGTGGCACTGGACCTGGACGGGCCGTCGTGCGCCGAGGCGCGGCGGGCGGCCGACAAGGCCGGTGTCGGGAGCCGGCTGACCGTGTACGAACGGTCCATTCAGTCGGTGGCCACCGATGCCACGCCGGTGGAGGGCGCCGACGTGGTGCATGCCGGCTTCGTCTTCCACGACATGATGCCGGAGGAGGAGCACATCGCCGATGCCGTGCTGCACAACTGTCACGACGCCTTGAAGCCGGGCGGCATCATGGCCATCACCGATGCGGTGCCGTACGTGCAGAACGAACGCGAGCGCCGGTTCAGCACGATGGTGACCTACTACCACCGCCAGTTCATGGGCCGCAAGCTGCTCACCGAGGAGGAGTGGCTGGCCAAGCTGAGCGGGGCCGGCTTCCGTGACGTCAGCTGCGCGCCGCATCGGTTCCCCACCGGCCGGCTGTTCGTCGCGACGAAATGATGCCGTGCCGGCGTCAGCGGAGGTCCGGTGTCCACGACGAGAACCGATGACGAATTGCAGCTCCGCGCCGAGGAACTGCACCATTCGATCGCCGATCCCGCCCTGAGCGGCATCACGCTGCTGAACGAGATCGCTGCGCGCTATCCGGCCGCGATCTCCTTCGCACCCGGCTGGCCGCCCGACGAGGACTACCGTGGCGCCGACGTCGGCCGATATCTGCAGATCTTCGCCGAACACGCCTGCGGCCGCGGCCCGGATTCCGACGCCGCGGCCGGCCGGCTGCTCTTCCAATACGGCCCGACCGCCGGGATCGTGCGCGATCTGGTTGCCCGATGGCTGGCCGAGGAGCAGAACATCGTGGTGGACCCGGCGGCTGTCGTGATGACGGTGGGTTGCCAGGAAGCACTGGCCATCACGGTTCGTACCCTGTTCGCCGAGAAGAATGACGTGTTGCTGGTTCAGGCGCCGAGCTATTTCGGCATCCTCGGGGTGGCGCGCATCCTCGATGTCGACCTGCTGCCGGTGCCGGAGGGGCCGGACGGGCTGACCGCCGAGGCGGTCCGGCAGGCAGCAGCTCAGCTGCGCCGGGAGGGCCGCCGGGCGCGAGCGCTGTATGTGATCCCGAGCTATGCCAACCCGTCCGGTCACAGCATGGATCTGGCAACCCGGCAGGCGTTGCTGGATCTCGCCTACGAACAAGGGCTGGTGTTGATAGAGGACAACGCCTACGGCTCGTTCACCCGCACCGGAGCGCAACCGCCCACCCTGAAGTCCCTGGACCGTGCGCGGGTCGTCGTGCACGTCGGGTCGTTCTCCAAGATCGCGGCACCGGGCCTGCGAGTCGGTTTCATCATCGCCGACCAGCGCATCGCCGGCGCCGTACCCGGAGCTGCGCCGGGGATGCTGGCCGGCGAGCTGGCCAAGGTCAAGAGCGTGCTCTCGGTGAACACCTCCCCGATCTGCCAGGCAATCCTGGGCGGAATGCTCATCGAGGCGCAGTTCCGGTTGACCCAGCATGCTCAAGCGCGCATCTCAGCGGCGGCCGAGCGGTTGACCGCGATGCTGGATGCGCTCGACCGGCTGCTCGGTCCGCTGCGAATGCGGTTCCCGGAACTGTCCTGGTCGCGTCCGGGCGGCGGCTTCTTCGTTCAGCTGAACGTGCCGTTCACCGCCGACCTTGCGGCGCTGACCGATTCGGCGCAGAACTTCGGGGTGCTCTGGTGCCCGATGAGCCTGTTCCGGCCGGATGGCGGCGGCATCCGGCAGATTCGGCTGGCCAGTAGCTATGCATCTCCGGACGATGTCGAACGCGGCATCGCCAGGCTTGCCGGCTTCATCGAACACCGGGCCGCCCTGGCGAGCCGGTGAGCGGCCGGCCGGCGGCGGGCCACCTTGCCGCGCCGCTCGTCGCTTGGCAACGCAGGCCAGTACCGCCTGCTACCGCCGTCCCAGCTCCATGACGCTCGGATCCGTGCCGGTTCGACCGGCGCCCGAATCCTGATCGCTGATCAACCGGGCGATCTCGTCGATGCCCGAGCCACGCAGGAAGCTGTAGTGATCACCGGCCAGGTAGTGCGCCGACACCGGACCGTCCAGCAGCTTCAGCCACCGCGGCAGCGCGTTCCGGTTCAGGGAGGCGTCGGCCCCGATGACCACCGTGTTCGCCCGGACGTGCTCAGCCGGCCGGTAACCGGACAGGGATCGTTGGTGGGCCCGGAAGATCTCGAAGCGACGGTCCAGTTCGGCGCGCATGCCGGCACCGGCCCCGGCCCGCTCGGCGAGCCAGGCCAACTGATCGGCCGCCGGAACGTCCTGCCCGGGACCCGCGGTTGCCTCCCAGCCCTGGATGGCCGCGACGTCGGTGACGAACTGCGCGGCGCTCGCGGCCTCGGAATGCCGCACGGCCGGGATGCTGAACGGCGCGTCGAGCAATGCCAGGCAGGCGACCTCCTCATCGATGCGTTCGAGCCGGCGGGCCAACTCGTAGGCGAGAACGCCGCC
>DASUAC010000588.1:0-2432 GCA_035763985.1 Jatrophihabitans sp.
TGATCTGCGTGGTACGCGGCCGCGACGACGCCGCCGCCCGGCAACGCCTGGTCGAGTCCTTCGGCGCCGGACTCAGCGAGCATTTCGGCGCGCTGGCCGAGCGGCGGTTGCGGGTGCTGGCCGGCGACACCGCGGCGCCACGGCTCGGCCTCACCGTACGGGTCTGGGACGAATTGGCCGACAGTGTCGACCAGATCGTGCACGCGGCGGCCCTGGTCAACCATGTGCTGCCCTATGCCCAGCTGTTCGATCCGAACGTGGCGGGCACCGCCGAGCTGATCCGGCTGGCGTTGACCGGTCGCCGCAAGCGGTTCAACTACGTCTCGACGGTGGCGGTGGCGATGCTGCCGGACCGGAGCTTCGTCGAGGAGGCCGCCGACATCCGCCGGGCGATCGCGGTGCGTTCACTGGACGACGGTTACGCGAACGGCTACGCCACCAGCAAATGGGCGGCCGAGGTGCTGCTGCGCGAGGCGCACGACCTCTGTGGCTTGCCGGTCGCGGTGTTCCGGCCGGACATGATCCTGGCCCACCGGCGCTGCCCGGGACAGCTCAACGTGCCGGACCGGTTCACCCGGCTGCTGCTGAGCGTGCTGGCCACCGGCCTGGCTCCCGGGTCGTTCTACGCGCTGGACCAGCATGGCCATCGGCAGCGGGCGCACTACAGCGGCCTGCCGGTGGACTTCACCGCCCGGGCCATCGCCTCGCTCGGCCAGCAGGCGAGTGAGGGATATGCGACCTACCACTCGCTCAACGCCCACGACGACGGCATCGGTCTCGATCAGTTCGTGGACTGGCTGATCGAACGCGGCCATCCGATCACCCGGATCCCCGACTACCAGCAATGGCGGTCACGGTTCGAGATCGCCTTGCGAACGCTGCCCGAACGGCAACGCAAGCATTCCATGCTGCCGCTGCTGCACGCGGTGGCCGAGCCGGCCAAGCCGGCCGCGCCGGTGCCCACCGAGTGTTTCCAGGCGGCGGTGCGCAGCGCCGGCATCGGTGACGTCCCGCAGTTGTCGGCCGAGTTGATCGAGAAGTACGTGGCCGATCTGCGGCTGCTCGGGCTGCTCGACGCCGGCGTCGCGGGCTGAGTCAGCCGGCTGGAATCTCGGTGAACTCCGGCTGCTCGGCGCCGTGCGGTATGTCGAGGAACTGCTCGCCGGTGCGCAGCGCCCGGACGATCACCCGGCCGACGTAGTCCGCGCTCTGCACGAAGAAGCCTGGGATGATCTCGTCCCCCAGCTTGTACATGCCGCCGCCGAATTCGGTGGCGGTCAGTGACGGCAGCACGGTGAAGACCACGATGCCGTCGGCCGTCCATTCCTTGCGGGCGAGTTGAACTCGTTGCGACAATAGTGCGGAAAACGGTGGCGAAGAAGGTGGCGGAGAAGGCACCCGCCAAGAAGACTCTTGCGACGAAGACTGCGAAGCCGAAGCCCATCAAGCGAACTGCCAAGGGTGAAGATAAGACCGCCGGGAATTCCCCGGGCCCGCGGAAGGCGGTCAAGAAGTCGGCCACATCAGGTAGTTAGAGTGAAAGCAGGCCGAGCGGGTTTCCGTCGTTGACGTAAGTGGATCCGTACGCGGCGGCGACCCGGATCCAGCCCGGCGCGACGTCCACCGCCGCCTCGCCACCGCGCGGCAGGAAGCCCATCCGGGTGAGCGCCGAGAGCGGCCCGAGCGGCACGTCCACGCTGCGGCCCTCGGACGAGGCGGTCAGCACGATCGCACCGAGTAGCGCCTGCTGGCCGGACCGGCTGCTCGCCTCCCGGGCCAGCAGCGCCCCGGACCGGACCACCGCGCGGATCGCCTTGTCCGGCACCACCTCGATCCGCTGCCAGCCGGCCCGCGGCGGCAACCCGGTCAGCCAGCGGGCGTCCTGCCGGCTCGGCTCGGCACCGGATTCTGCCTGCCACGACAGGAAATCCGCCGCGGTCAACGTCAGGTCGAACGGCTCGGCCAGCTCGGCCGCGATGGTCCGGCCGGCCAGCACGTCGTACGGCAGCCGGACGTAGCCGGCGACCACCGACCCGCCGTCACCGACCAACCCGCGCAGCCGGATCAACGTCTCCGGGTCGGCCGACACCGCGCGCTCGGCCATCGGCACGAAGTCGGCCAGTTCGGCAACGATCACAGCGAGCCTCCACTACTCACGGCTGCCCCGGGTCGGTGTAGCTGAGCAGGATGCCCCGCTCCTCCTCGGTCAGCCGGCGCGGCCGGTTGGTCGCGAAGTCGAAGGTGACCAGCCGGGTGGCCGCGGTGGCGGCCAGCGTGTCACCGTCGAACACCTCGTACCGGACGATGAAATCCGCACCACGCACCCGGTCGATCCACAGTTCCAGCCGCAGCGGCTCGGGGTGGTAGACCACCGGACGCAGGTAGGTGATCTCGTGGTGCGCGACCACCGTCCCGCGGGCGAAGGTGGAGTC
>DASUAC010000589.1:0-10462 GCA_035763985.1 Jatrophihabitans sp.
AGATCCCGGGAGTGGCCCGGTCCACCTCGGTGGTGGCGCTCAGCCGGCTGGTGGAACACCGCTCGGTGGAGCTGCTGCAGTCGGCCGAGGTACGTCCGGCCAGCCGGACCGGCACCACCCGCTGACCGGGATCTCGCTCAACACGGACGCGCACGGCTCGCTCGTGCGGGGCGGGCCACGCCGCGATGGCGTCGCACACCGCCGCACGGGCGGGCCGTGCGCGAGCGGAGAACCTTCGGTTACTTCACTACGGCGCTGAAGACCGGCAGGTAGCCGTACTGCTGGCCCGCAGCCGTCGGGTGGTAGGACTCGGTGATGTCGAGGTAGTTCAGCGAGTGCAGCCACTTGGTGCCGCTGGAGCAGAGCTGGTGACCGACGAAGATGCTGCGCACGTCGGCGAAGGTGAAGCCGTGGCTGGCGGCGGTGTTCTTGGTGATGTTGTCGACCAGGTTGATGCCCTCGTCGATCTTCGACCGCGAGGTCTCGCTCAGCCCGATGCAGTACCAGACACCGAGCTGGTAGAAGACCGGGTAGTCCAGCACCACGACCTGGGCGTTCGGGGCGTGGCTGCGGATGCCGTTGTAGGTGACGTTGAGCAGGTTGGCCAGGTTGGCGTTGGCGTAGGCCTCGGCCTGGTTCACCGCGTTCACGCAGTCGCTGTCGCTGCCCAGCACGCAGGTGGTCATGATGTTGGAGAAGCCGACGTCGTTGCCGCCGATGGTGATGCTGACCAGGCCGGTGGACGAGCTGAGCGAGGACAGCTGGTTGTTGTTCACGTCGGTGGTCTTGGCGCCGGAGCAGGCCACCATCTTGTACGAGCTCGGGTGGTGGGCGGCGTTCCACAGGCCCGGGTATGCGGTCGGGCTCTGCAGGCAGCTGCCGGACTCGCTGCCGCTGCCGACGCCCGAGGAGTACGAGTCGCCGAGGGCGACGTAGCCGCCGGTCATAGCGTTGGCGGGGGCTGCGGTGAGCAGGGCCGCCATCGTCAGCGAGGTGACGGCGCCGGCCAGCGCCAACAGGGGACGCAGTTTGAACACGGGGATCCTCCAAGATCAGGGAAGGGGCGGTCCATAACTAGCAGTCAGTCCGGCCAGAGGTAAATACACCGGCGGAAATTGGCATCAAGTGGACACCGCGTGGGCACGCACGGAACGCGGTGGGCGTCCGGCCCGGCGCGCCGGAAGCCGGCGCATAGCGGAGGCATAGACTGGCAGCCGGCGACGCTCGTGAAAACTTTCACGAGCTTCTCCGGTAACGGGGACAGGAGGTTCTCCCATGACCGCGAGCACGAATCCGCAGGTCGTGACAGCCACCGAACACTCGGCCGACCACGCGGCGCAGCCCACGCCGGCCACCGGCCAACCTGAGGTCCAGCCCACGCCGGCCACCGCCCAATTTGAGGTTCAGCCCACGCCGGCCACCGAACAGCAGGCCGGCACCCAGGACGCGCAGGTGATCGTGATCGGCGCCGGCCCGGCCGGCGCCGCCGCCGGATACTGGCTGGCCACCGCCGGGGTGGACGTACTGCTGCTGGAGAAGTCGGCCTTCCCACGCGAGAAGGTGTGCGGCGACGGGCTGACCCCGCGGGGCACCCGGGCGCTGGTCGAGCTGGGCATCGACGTGAGCGAGCAGGCCGGCTGGTTGCACAACCGGGGCCTGCGGGTGATCGGCGGTGGCATGCGGCTGGAGCTGGACTGGCCGGAGCTGGCGGCGTACCCGAACTACGGCCTGGTCCGGCCGCGTGCCGACCTGGACCACCTGCTGGTCCGGCAGGCGGTGCGGGCCGGCGCTCGGCTGCACGAGCAGACCAGCGTGACCGGTCCGATCACCACGCCGTCCGGCCGGGTGGTCGGGGTCACCGCGAAGTCGGACGGCCGTGAGCTGAGTTACCGGGCGCCGATCGTGCTGGCCTGCGACGGGGTCTCCGGCCGGTTCGCGTTGAGCATGGGCCTGCAGCGCAACGCCAAACGGCCGATGGGCGTCGCGGTGCGCCGGTACTACCGCAGCCCGCGTACCGACGACGACTATCTGGAATCCTGGCTGGAACTCTGGGACGGCGACCCCGGTGCGGACGACGCGAAGCTGCTACCCGGCTACGGCTGGATCTTCGGCATGGGCGACGGATCGGTGAACGTCGGGCTGGGCGTGCTGAACTCCTCGGCCGGCTTCCAGAAGACCAACTACCGCACGTTGCTGACCAGTTGGCTGGACCACACCCCGGCCGACTGGGGACTGCGCGAGCAGAACGCGCTCGGCCCGACCCAGGGTGCCGGCTTGCCGATGGGCTTCAACCGCACCCCGCACTACCGGGACGGCGTGCTGCTGGTCGGCGACGCCGGCGGCTCGGTGAACCCCTTCAACGGCGAGGGCATCCCGTACGCGATGGAGTCCGGCAAGCTGGCGGCCGAGGCGGCGGTGCAGGCGCTGGCCCGGCCGGACGGCCCGCAGCGGGAACGCGCGCTGGCCGGCTACCCGGCCGCGATGCGCGCCGAGTGGGGCGCGTACTTCCGGCTCGGTGGGGTGTTCGTCAAGCTGATCGGCAACCCGAAGGTGATGCGGGCCTGCGCCCGGCACGGCCTGCCGCACCCCAAGCTGATGGCGTTCCTGCTGAAACTGCTGGCCACTCTCACCGATCCGCGCGACGGCGACGCCGCCGACCGGGTGATCAACGCGCTGACCCGGATCACCCCGGCGGTCCGGTGATCGGTGGCGGTGATCGAGGCAGCGGGTCGTGATGGTAGTAAGTAAGGCAAGCCTTAGCACAGAGGTTGTCGCCGAGCCCATTAGCCTGGCAACGGTCGGTTTTCCGGCGCGAGCGGCCGTGGCCAGGCGGCGTTGACGGCGCAGTTTCCAGCGAGCACACAGAAGGGAAGCAGGTAGGAATGCTCTCGACGTACCTGCCGATCGTGATCCTGTTCGCGCTGGCGTTCGGGTTCGCGGTGTTCTCCGTGGTGATCGCCACCATTACCGGCCCGAAACGGTACAACCGCGCCAAGCTGGACTTCTACGAGTGCGGCATCGAACCGGCTCCGATGATGTCCGGCCCGAACCGGTTCCCGGTGAAGTACTTCCTGACGGCGATGCTGTTCATCGTCTTCGACATCGAGATCATCTTCCTCTACCCGTACGCGGTGGAGAGCCAGCGGCTGAGCCTGTTCGGCCTGGTCGAGATCTTCCTGTTCATCGTGACCGTCTTCGTCGCCTACGCCTACGTGTGGCGGCGCGGCGGCCTGGACTGGGACTGACCCGCCCCCCGGCGGATTGGTGAGCTGACATGGGACTAGAAGAGAAGCTGCCGGACGGCATCCTGCTGGCCAGCGTGGAGACCCTGGTCAACTGGACCAGGAAGTCCTCGCTGTGGCCGGTGACGTTCGGCCTGGCCTGCTGTGCCATCGAGATGATGACCTTCGGCGCGCCCCGGTTCGACTCGGCGCGGTTCGGCATGGAGGTGTTCCGGCCGTCACCCCGGCAGTCGGACCTGATGATCGTGGCCGGCCGGGTCAGCCAGAAGATGGCACCGGTGGTGCGCCAGATCTATGACCAGATGGCCGAGCCGCGCTGGGTGCTGGCGATGGGGGTGTGCGCCTCCTCGGGCGGCATGTTCAACAACTACGCGATCCTGCAGGGGGTCGACCACATCGTCCCGGTGGACATGTACCTGCCCGGCTGCCCACCCCGGCCGGAGATGCTGATCGACGCGATCCTCAAGCTGCATCACAAGATCATGCACGAGCCACTGGGTCCGAAGCGGGCCGAGCGGCTGGCCGGCCAGAAGGTGGAGCTGGTGCCGTCCTCGCAGAGGTTCGCCAAATGACCGAGCCGCTGGGGCCGAGCGGCCAGCATTCCGACGTGGAGTTGGCCCAGGAGGTCGGAGCGCTGCCGGACGGCCAGCACCGTCCCGGCATGTTCGGGGTGGTCGGCACCGGCGACACCTCCGGCTTCTCCGGCCTGCGCCGCCAGCCGTGGGTGGAACTGCCGGCGCAGCGTCCGTACGGCGGCTACTTCGACGAGGTGGTGGACGCCTTCGCCGCGGCCTACCCGGAGGCGGAGGCGGCGATCCGCAAGATCGTGGTGGACCGGGACGAGCTCACCATCCACATCGCCCGCGAGCACATCGCCCGCGCCTGCGGAGTCTTCCGCGACGATCCGGCGCTGCGCTTCGAGCTGTGCTCCTCGGTGTCCGGGGTGGACTACCTGGCCCGGGAGGGCAAGGACGGCGAGCGGCTGCACGTGGCCTACCACCTCACCTCGATGACCTACCGCCGCCGGATCCGGCTGGAGGTCTCGGTGACCGACGCCGACCCGCACATCCCCTCGGTGGTCGCGGTATACCCGACCGCGGACTGGCAGGAGCGGGAGACCTGGGACATGTTCGGGATCATCTTCGACGGCCATCCCGCGCTGACCCGGATCCTGATGCCGGACGACTGGGACGGCCACCCGCAGCGCAAGGACTACCCGCTCGGCGGGGTGGCGGTCGAGTACAAGGGCGCGATGATCCCGCCACCGGACGACCGAAGGGTGTACCGATGAGTGAGCATCGCAGCGAAGCGAGCAGCGGAGCGAATCCGGCGATGAGCGCTTGCGCGAAGAGGCAGAGGTACCAGGGATGAGCGACACCGACTCCTACAGCCCGTCCCGGGAGACCACCGACGGACGCGTCTACACCGTCGGCGGCGGCGACTGGGACTCGGTGTTCTCCGGCGACCCGCTGCACGAGGAGCGGCTGGTCGTCAACATGGGCCCGCAGCATCCGTCCACCCACGGCGTGCTGCGGCTGGTGCTGGAGCTGGAAGGTGAGACGGTCACCGATGCCCGGGTGGTGATCGGCTACCTGCACACCGGCATCGAGAAGAACACCGAGTTCCGTACCTGGACCCAGGGGACCACCCTGGTCACCCGGTGCGACTACCTGTCCCCGCTGTTCAACGAGACCGCCTACTGCCTGGCGGTGGAGAAGCTGCTCGGCTGCCAGATTCCCGAACGGGCCACCCTGATCCGGGTGCTGATGATGGAGATCAACCGGGTCAACTCGCACTGGGTGTGGCTGGCCACCGGCGGCATGGAGCTGGGCGCGCTGACCGCGATGACCAACGGCTTCCGGGCCCGGGAGCGCGGCCTGGACGTGCTGGAGATGATCACCGGCCTGCGGATGAACCACGCCTACATCCGGCCGGGCGGCGTCGCGCAGGATCTGCCGGACGGCGCGCTGGAAAAGATCCGGGACTGGATCAAGGCCACCGACACCGAGATCGCCGGCGTGGACAAGCTGCTGCGCGGTCAGCCGATCTGGATCAACCGGCTCAAGGGCGTCGGCTGGATCGACGTGGAGGGCTGCCTGTCGCTCGGCGTGACCGGCCCGCTGCTGCGGTCGGCCGGCCTGCCCTGGGATCTGCGCAAGACCGAGCCGTACCTGGGCTATGAGACCTACGACTTCGACGTGCCGGTCGACGACGCCGGCGACTGCTGGAGCCGGTTCGTGGTCCGGGTGGCCGAGATGCGGGAGAGCCTGCGGATCGTCGAGCAGGTGGTGGACCGGCTGGCCCAGACGCCCGGCCGGGTGATGGTGGACGACCCGAAGATCGCCTGGCCGGCCCAGCTGTCGATCGGCTCGGACGGCCTCGGCAACTCCCCGGCGCACGTCAACAAGATCATGAACGGCTCGATGGAGTCGCTGATCCACCACTTCAAGCTGGTCACCGAGGGCTTCCGGGTGCCCACCGGGCAGGCGTACGTGCCGATCGAGAGCCCGCGCGGCGAGCTCGGCGTGCACGTGGTGTCCGACGGCGGCACCAGGCCGTACCGGGTGCACCTGCGCGACCCCTCATTCGTGAACCTGCAGGCGACCGCGGCGCTGTCCATCGGCGGCATGATCGCCGACGTGATCGCCTCGGTGGCTTCGTTGGATCCGGTGATGGGTGGGTGCGATCGATGAGTTCTTTCCCCACGTCCGGCTCGGCCGGCGGCGAGACCGACGTGCCACGACGGCCCGGCGGCCGGCTTGCGCTGCTGGACATCGAGCGGCCCGGCAACCCGGAGGTGTTCTCGGCCGAGGTACGTGCCGCGGCGGCCGAGCTGATCGCCCGGTACCCGGAGGGGCAGTCCCGTTCGGCGCTGCTGCCGATGCTGCACCTGGTGCAGTCCGAGCAGGGCTACGTGACGCCGGACGGCATCGCGTTCTGCGCCGAGCAACTGGAGCTCACCAAGGCCCAGGTGACCGCGGTGGCCACCTTCTACACCATGTACAAGCGGCAGCCGACCGGCGAATACCTGGTCAGCGTCTGCACCAACACGCTGTGCGGGATGCTCGGCGGCGACGACATCTACCGGACGCTTTCGGAGCTGCTCGGGGTCGGCATGAACGAGACCGCGGGCACCCCGGGCGAGCCGGGTTCGATCACGCTGGAGCACGCCGAGTGCCTGGCCGCCTGCGACTACGCGCCGGTGGTCACGGTCAACTACGAGTTCTTCGACAACCAGACGCCGGAATCGGCGACCGAGCTGGTGACCGAGCTGCGCAACGGCAACCGGCCGCTGCCGAGCCGGGGTGCGCCGCTGTGCAGCTTCCGCGAGATCTCCCGGCAGATCGCCGGATTCGTCGACCGGCGGCCGGAGTCGCGCAGCGCGGGCGGCACCGGCGGCCCGACCGAGGTGGGCGTCCGGCTGGCCCAGCAGCGGGGTGAGCAGGCGCCGAGCTACGGTCCTGGCGAGCAGAGCTCGCGTGGCCGGGCCTCGGCCGGCCGGGATGCGGCCGGCCGGGATAGCTCGACGCACGCCGAGCGGGCGGCCGCGGGCAACACCGGGGCACGTACCGGTTCCAGCGCGCACGACGAACCGCTGCCGACCGCGCAGAGCAACCCGGACGCCGAGTCCGCCACCGGTGGCCAGGGTGAACGCATCGAGAAGGGCGAGTAGCGATGCCGCTGACCCCCGTCCTGACCAAGCGGTTCGGCACGAATGCGCCGTGGCTGCTGGAGAACTACCTCAAGCTCGACGGTTACGCCGGCCTGCGCAAGGCGCTGCGGATGCAGCCGGACGAGCTGATCGCCCTGGTCAAGGAATCCAACCTGCGCGGCCGCGGTGGCGCCGGTTTCCCGACCGGGATGAAGTGGCAGTTCATCCCGCAGGCCAAGCCCGGTGAGCAGGCCTTGCCGCATTACGTGGTGGTCAACGCCGACGAGGGCGAGCCCGGCACCTGCCGGGATCTGCCGCTGATGATGAACGATCCGCACTCGATGATCGAGGGCATCATCATCGCCTGCTACGCGGTACGGGCCGAGCGGGCGTTCGTCTACATCCGGGGCGAGGCGGTGCACGCCATCCGCCGGGTCAGCCAGGCGGTGGAAGAGGCCTACGCCGAGGGGTACCTGGGCGCGGACGTGCTCGGCAGCGGGGTGCGGGTGGACATCACCGTGCACGCCGGGGCCGGCGCCTACATCTGCGGCGAGGAGACCGCCTTGCTCGACTCGCTGGAGGGCAAGCGTGGCCAGCCGCGGCTGAAGCCGCCGTTCCCGGCCACCAACGGGCTCTACGACGCCCCGACCGTGGTGAACAACGTCGGGACGCTGGCCAGCGTGCCGTACATCGTGCTCGGCGGTGCCGGCTGGCACAAGCAGATGGGTCCGGACGGCTCGCCCGGCACGTCCATCTACTCGCTGTCCGGCCGGGTGGCCAACCCCGGCCAGTACGAGGCGCCGATGGGCACCACGCTGCGCGAACTGCTGGAGCTGGCCGGCGGCATGAGCCGCGGCAAGGAGCTGAAGTTCTGGACGCCCGGCGGCTCCTCGACACCCTTGTTCACCAAGGAACATCTCGACATCCCGCTCGACTTCGACTCGGTCGCGAAGGCCGGTTCGATGAACGGCACCTCGGCGCTCATGATCTTCGACGAAGACGACAGCGTGGTCCGGGCGGTGCTCAAGTGGACCCAGTTCTACGAGCACGAGTCGTGCGGCAAATGCACGCCGTGCCGGGAGGGCAACTACTGGACCGCCCAGATCCTGGAGCGGATCTGGCACGGCGAGGGCACCCCGGCGGACCTGGACACCCTGCTGGACATCGGCGACAACATGCTCGGCCGGTCGTTCTGCGCGCTCGCTGACGGTGCGGTCAGCCCGATCGCGTCCTCCATCCAGTACTTCCGGGACGAATACCTGGCCCTGATGAAGCAGCCGTCCCTCACCGGAGCAGCCTCGTGAGTGCACCTGAACAAGACCTGGTGACCGTCACCATCGACGGCATCGACATCTCGGTGCCCAAGGGCACCCTGGTGATCCGGGCCGCCGAGCAGATCGGCATCCAGATCCCGCGGTTCTGCGACCATCCGCTGCTGGAGCCGGCCGGCGCCTGCCGGCAGTGCCTGGTCGAGGTGACCGACATGGGCAACGGCCGGGGCATGCCCAAGCCGGCCGCGTCCTGCACCACCACGGTGATGCCGGGCATGGTGGTCAAGACCCAGCTCACCTCGCAGGTCGCCGACAAGGCGCAGCAGGGCGTGATGGAGCTGCTGCTGATCAACCACCCGCTGGACTGCCCGGTGTGCGACAAGGGCGGTGAGTGCCCGCTGCAGAACCAGGCCATGAGCAACGGCCGGGCGGACAGCCGATTCACCGATGTTAAAAGGACATTCCCCAAGCCGATCGCGGTGTCCAGCCAGGTGCTGCTGGACCGGGAACGGTGCGTGCTGTGCCAGCGCTGCACCCGGTTCTCCGAGCAGATCGCCGGCGACCCGTTCATCGACCTGCTCGAACGCGGTGCCCAGCAGCAGGTCGGCACCTCCACCGACACCCCGTTCCAGTCGTACTTCTCCGGCAACACCGTGCAGATCTGCCCGGTCGGCGCGCTGACCGGCGCGTCCTACCGGTTCCGGGCCAGGCCGTTCGACCTGATGTCCACGCCGAGCGTCTGCGAGCACTGCTCGTCCGGCTGCGCGCTGCGCACCGACTGGCGGCGCGGCAGGATCACCCGCCGGCTGGCCGGCGAGGACGCCGCGGTGAACGAGGAATGGAACTGCGACAAGGGCCGCTGGGCGTTCGAGTACCTGATGCAGCCGGACCGGCTCACCGCCCCGCTGGTGCGTGACGCCGACGGCCAACTGGTCGAGACGTCCTGGCCGGAGGCGCTGGCCGCGGCCGCCGAAGGGCTGGCCCGGGCCCGGCAGGACGGCGGGGTGGGCGTGCTGCCCGGTGGCCGGCTCACCGAGGAGGACGCCTACGCCTACTCGAAGTTCACCCGGGTGGTGCTCGGCAGCAACGACATCGACTACCGGGCCCGGGCCGGCTCGGCCGAGGAACTGGCGTTCCTGGGCGCGCTGGTGGCCGGCACCGGTCCGGAGACCGGCGGGTTGGCCTTCACCGACCTGGAGAACGCCCGGACGGTGCTGCTGGTCGGCTGCGAACCGGAGGAGGAGTCGCCGATCGTCTTCCTGCGGCTCTACAAGGGTGCGCGTACCGGCCGGACCGCGGTGCACTCGATCGCCGCGGTGGCCTCGCGCGGACTGGTCAAGCTGGGCGGCGAGCTGATCGCCACCGCGCCCGGTGCCGAGGCAGCCGCGGTACGGGATCTGCCGGCCCGGCTGCGCGACGCGCTCGGCACCGGGATCATCCTGGTCGGCGAGCGGATGGCCGCGGTGCCCGGTGCGCTGAGCGCGGTGGCGCGGCTGGCGGCCGACACCGGCGCCCGGCTGGGCTGGGTGCCGCGCCGGGCCGGTGAACGCGGCGCGCTGGATGCCGGCGCGGTGCCGACGCTGCTGCCCGGTGGCCGGCCGGTGACCGAGGACGCCGCCCGGGCCGAGGTGGAGCGGATCTGGGCGGCGCACGTGCCGGCGACCGCCGGTAGGGCCCTGCCCGCCATCCTGACCGCCGCGCACGCCGGCAGCGCGCTGCTGGTGGGCGGGGTGGACCTCGCCGACCTGCCCGACCCGGTCGCGGCCGAGGCGGCGTTGGACCGGGCCGGCTTCGTGGTCAGCCTGGAGCTGCGCCGGACCCGGGTCACCGAGTACGCCGACGTGGTGTTCCCGGTGGCCGCGGCGGCCGAGAAGGCCGGCCGGTACGTGAACTGGGAAGGCCGCCGGCGGCCGTTCGACCTGACCCTGACCGGGACCGGCCAGCTGACCGACGGCCGGGTGCTGAACGCCCTGGCCGACGAACTGGACGTCGACCTCGGGCTGCCCACGACGGCCGCCGCGCGTGCCGAGCTGGATCGGCTGGGCGTCGGCACCAGCCGGGTGGCGGTGCCCACCGTGCCGGTGCCCACCGCGCCGGACCGGTCCGGGTTGCGGCTGGCCACCTGGCAGGAGTTGATCGACCGCGGCTCGATGCTGGACGGGGAGCCGAACCTGGCCGGCACCGCCAAGCCGCTGCGGGTGGTGCTCGCCAAGCAGACCGCCGCCGACCTCGGGGTGTCCGAGGGCGAGCTGGTCACGGTGACCGCCGACGGCCGCTCGATCACCGCTCCGGCCGAG
>DASUAC010000590.1:0-4014 GCA_035763985.1 Jatrophihabitans sp.
ACCGGGTGAGCAGGAGGGCGACGTCTCGCGGCTGGCGGCCGAATGGTGGGCAAGGGGGGAGTTGAACCCCCACGTCCTTACGGACACACGGACCTGAACCGTGCGCGTCTGCCATTCCGCCACTTGCCCGAGGCGTCCCAACGAGACGGCCTAGGTTAGCACGACACCTGGGGCGCACTTAGCGGCCTCCAGAGCCGGCGCGGATACCATCAGGAGGACGCCCGACAACGCAGGTGGCCCCCGGGCGTCGTACTCGTGCCCCGCCCCAGGCCCGGCGAACAGCCGGAACCGCGGTCGGAGAGCAGGAGACAGACGCGCACCTGGAGAGGAGGGACCGTCCGGATGAGCCTGGCACAGCGGTTCGAGCGCCGGCTCGAAGGCATGGTCGGTTCCGCCTTCGCCCGGGTGTTCAAGGGCCAGGTGGAGCCGGTCGAGATCGGCAGCGCGCTGCAGCGCGAGGCGATGGACAAGAAGGCCGTGATGGGCAACGGCCAGGTGCTGGCCCCCAACCGGTACCGGGTCACCCTGTCCGGCTCCGACTACGAGCGGCTCGTGCCCTGGGAGATCCAGCTGACCCGGTCGCTGGCCGAGCTGGTGCAGGAGTACCTGGACGACAACCAGCTCGCCACCATCGGTGACATCGAGGTCTACCTGGCCAAGGACGAGACGCTGCACACCGGGGTGTTCGGGGTGGCGTCCCGGATGGAGCCGCAGGCCCCGCCGCGCCGCCGGCCGTACGACTCGATGTCGATGCCGGTGGTCGCCGGCCACCCGGACGAATATCTCCAGCCGTACGGCAGCCAGCCGTCCCGGCAGCCGGAATACCAGCCGGGATACCAGGGCTACCCGCCGCAGCAACCGGCATACCAGCCGCCGGCCACCCAACCCCCGGCCTACCAGCCGCCGCCGCAGTACCAGCCACCGCCGCGGCGGAGTTACCGGGCGCAGCTGGTGGTCGACGGCACCCCGCGGACGCTGGAGCTCAAGCCCGGCAGCAACCTGATCGGCCGCGGTTCGGACTCCCAACTGCAGCTGATGGACCAGGGGGTGTCCCGCCGGCATGCCGACGTCCACCTCGCGGACGGCCACGCCACCGTCTATGACCTCGGCTCGACCAACGGCACCTCGGTGAACGGCCATTCGGTGCAGAGCCAGCAGCTGCAGCACGGCGACGTCATCCGGGTCGGCCACACCCGGCTGGTCTTTCACGAGGACAGCTCTTGACCTCACCGCTGGCGATCCAGCTGATGCGCTTCGCCTTCCTGGCGTTGCTCTGGCTGTTCATCTACGGCATGGTCCGGGTGATCCGGACCGAGCTGCGGACCTCCGGCGCCCCCAAGGTCAGCGTGTCCAACCGGCCGAAGAAGGCGCGCCGCAGCCAGTCGCCCGAGCCGCGACCGCAGCGCGGCCGGCTGTCCCAGCTGATCGTCACCGAGGGCGCGCTGGCCGGCACCCGGATCGCGCTGACCGGCAAGCCGATCCTGATCGGCCGGGCCAACGACTCGACGCTGGTGCTCACCGACGACTACGCCTCCACCCGGCACGCCCGGATCAGGGAGACCAACAACGTCTGGTACCTGGAGGATCTCGGCTCCACCAACGGCACCTACGTCGGGCAGACCAAGCTCGACGGTCCGATCCCGCTGGAGGCCGGCGTGGTCATCCGGATCGGCAAGACTGCGATGGAACTGCGCTGATGTCCCCGCCCGAGAACGGCGAGGGGTGCTAGCCATGGCGCTCACCCTGAAGTACGCGGTGCGGTCGGACCGGGGCCTGGTCCGTACCAACAACGAGGACTCGGTCTACGCCGGACCCCGGCTGCTGGCCATCGCCGACGGCATGGGCGGCCACGCCGGCGGTGAGGTGGCGTCCAAGATCGTGATCGCGGCACTGGAGGATCTGGACGAGGACCGGCCGATCGCCGACCTGATCAGCGCGCTGCGGCACTCGGTGGACGACGCCACCGCGGCACTCGCCCAGGCGGTGGCCGACGACCGCAAGCTGACCGGCATGGGCACCACGCTGACCGCCATCCGGTTCGCCGGCAGCCGGATCGCGCTGATGCACGTCGGCGACTCCCGGGCCTACCTGATGCGCGGCGGCCAGCTGTCCCAGATCACCCACGACGACACCTATGTGCAGTCGCTGGTGGACTCCGGCAAGCTCACCGCCGAGGAGGCATCGCACCACCCGCGCCGGTCGATGATCCTGCGCGCGCTGGACGGCTCGGCGGTGGATCCGGACATCTCGATCCGGGAGGCCCGGCTGGGCGACCGCTACCTGCTCTGCAGCGACGGGCTCTCCGACGTGGTCACCGCCAGCACCCTGCTGGAGGCGCTGTCCTCGGGCACCCCGCAGGAGTGCGCCGATCGGCTGATCCAGCTGGCGCTGCGCGGCGGCGGCCCGGACAACGTCACCTGCATCGTCGCCGACGTGGTGGATCCGGCACACGGGGACGACCTGCCGATCGTCGGCGGCGCGGTGGCCGACCAGGCGCAGACCGGCGACACCGACCTGGACTCCCCGGCGGCCCGGGCCGCCCGGATCAGCCAGCCGCCGCGGACGGCCGCCGCCGCGGTGCCGGACCGCCGGCACGGCCGCCGGCTGCTGGTCGGGCTGGCGGTGCTGATCCTGCTGCTGGCCGGCACGGTGAGCGGCTACGCCTGGACCCAGACCCAGTACTTCGTCGGCAAGGACGGCAACGAGGTCGCGGTGTTCCGCGGGGTGAACGCCCACTTCGGCCCGGTCAGCCTGGACTCGGTGGTGAAGAACAGCGACATCCAGGTCTCCGACCTCACCCAGTCGGCCATCAGCCAGGTCAACAACGGCATCACCGCGAGCAGCCGGTCCGACGCCGACGCGATCCTGTCCCGGCTGTCCAACGAGCTCAAGCCGCTGTGCTCCAGCCTGGCCAGCCCGTGGGCGAGCGCCACCCCGTCCACCGCCGCGCCGACCGCATCCGCCACCTCGCGCCGGCCGGCCGCCGGCAGTACCGCCGTCCGCAAACCCGGCGTCCGGACGACCGCCCGGCTCAGCCCGACCCCGACGGCCAGCCCGCTGCCCACCCCGTCCCCGCTGCCCAGCGGCGTGAGCACGTCGCCGAGCCCGATCCCCGGTTTGGACTGCCGCAAGTGACCGCCGCCATCGCAACCCGGACCGGCCGCGGCATCGAGCTGGTCTTCGTACTGGCGGCCGCGTTCGTGGTGGCCTGCGCCGAGGCGATCGTCGAGATCACCCGGGACAACCGGCTGACCAGCCACGTCGCCACCTACGCGCTGGTGGTGCTGGTGATCGGCCTGGTCAGCCACCTGGCGACCCGGCGGCTGGCCCGCTACGCCGACCCGCTGATGCTGCCGTGCGCGGTGCTGCTGGTCGGGCTCGGCCTGGTGATGATCCACCGGCTGGACCTCGGGCTGGCCCAGCAGGCCGCCGAGAACGGCGGCAAGTACAGCGGGGTGGCCGCCGCCAGCCAGGTGGTCTGGGCCTTCCTGGCGCTGGCGGTGTTCCTGATCGTGCTGTTCGTGGTGCGCGATCACCGGGTACTGACCCGCTACGCCTACACCCTCGCCCTGATCGGGCTGTTCCTGCTGCTGCTGCCGGCGGTGCTGCCCGCCCAGTACAGCGAGGTGAACGGCGCCCGGATCTGGATCCGGCTGGCCGGCTTCTCCATCCAGCCCGGCGAGATCGCCAAGATCACGCTGACCATCTTCGCCGCGTCCTACCTGGTCGCCAAGCGGGACGTGCTGTCGCTGGCCGGCCGCCGGGTGCTCGGCATCGACCTGCCGCGGGGCCGGGATCTCGGCCCGGTGCTGGTGGCCTGGCTGATCAGCATGGGCGTGCTGGTCCGCGACCACGACCTGGGCACCGCGCTGATGTTCTTCGGCCTGTTCGTGGTGCTGATCTACGTCGCCACCGAGCGGGTCAGCTGGGTGATCATCGGCGTGTTGATGTTCCTCGCCGGCTGCTACGTCTCCTACGAGCTGTTCGGCACCGTCAAGCAACGGGTGGACGTCT
>DASUAC010000591.1:0-5575 GCA_035763985.1 Jatrophihabitans sp.
CATCGCCAACAACGGCGACCCGAAGTACCTGGAGAACTGGTACTTCGCCGCCTGGGCCTACAACTCCGGCATCCAGCCGAACGGGCAGTACAACACCTCCGGTTGCACGCCGGGCCCGTCCTGCACCGGCCCGGACGGCACCTGGGGCATGGGCTGGGCAAACAACCCGGAGAACCCGGACTATCCGCCGAGTCGGCAGCCGTACCTGGAGATGACCTATGCCGATGCCGCGCACCCGGCCGATTGGCCGTATCAGGAACGGATCATGGGCTGGATGGCCAGCCCGATCATCCGTTACAACAACGCCGCCTACAACCCGCCGACCTACCACGGCATGAGCTGGCTGCAGATCCCGCCGTTCAACTCGATGTGCAGCATCTCCGGCAACCACTGCGACCCGATCCTCTTCAACACCTCGCAGCCGGACGCCGGTCACTGCCAGCTGAACGACTACGAGTGCTGGTGGCACGCGCCGGTGACCTGGGTATCCAACTGCTCCAGCACCTGTGCGACCAGCGCCTACGAGGTGAGCGGCGGCTCGGAGCCGTCGAACCCCAGCCCCAACCCGCCGTCCTGCAACGTAGACCGCAACAGCGTGCCGTCCAGCGCGATCGTGGTGGACGACCAGCCGTCGCCGCCGCTGAACCTCCAGGGCTGTTCCGGAGGAAATTACACCTCCAACGGCACGTTCACCTACAGCTATGGGACGAACTCCAACGGCGACCCGATCGGCGCGATCGACACCCATCAACTCGGCGCCGGCCTGGGCGGGCATATCCTGTTCACCCACACCGAAGACGGCAGTAACCCCAACCTGATCAACACCGGCACCTGGACGCCCAACCTGCCGAGCCTGCAGTACTACAAGGTCAAGCTGCACCTGCCCTCGCTCGGCGCGGACGCGACCGACGTCATCTACACCATCAACCCGGGCGGCGGCGCTTCACCTTGGAAGATCAGGGTGAACCAGGCCTGGAACACCGAAACCTGGGTCACTATCGGCACCTTCGCCATGCAGAACGGCGGCAATGTGGTGCTGACCAACCAGAGCAACATCGTGCCCGGTGCAGGCAGCACCTACTCCGACTACGACGTGGGTTTCGACGCGGTGGCCTTCATTCCGATGGGCGGCACTCCGGGTACGCCGATCGGCGGCCCGCCGACCGTGCAGGACGAACCCAAGGGCTCCAATCCGGCCTGGGTGCAGTGCGGCTGCGGTAAGCGCACCGCCGGCGACCCGGTCGACACCGCGACCGGCTACTTCGGCGACACCTTCACCGACCTGGCCACGCCCGGCCGCGGCGAACCGCTGAACTTCACCCGCACCTACACCGAGGCGACCGCCGACCCGGCGGGCCCGAACGGTGCCGCCGCGGTGAACGGGCCGTTCGGCTACGGCTGGAACTTCTCCTACAACCTGAAGGCGGTGACCAACGCGACCACCGGTGCCGTCACAATCCTCCAGGAGGACGGCTCGCAGGTGCCGTTCAGCCTTTCCGGCTCGACCTATACGGTGACGGAGCCACGGGACGACGCTACCCTGACCAAGAGCGGTACCACCTACACCTACATCCGGCGCGGCCGTGACATCTTCCTGTTCGACACCGCTACCGGGCGGCTGACCGCCGAGCAGGATCTGGCCGGGGCGCACGCGCCGACGCCGTACCGGACCAGCCTGGCCTACAACGCCTCCGGGCAGCTGGCCACCATCACCGACCCGGCCGGCCGGGTGTACACGCTCACCTGGACCGGCGGGCACATCACCCAGCTGGCCGACTCGGCCGGCCGCACGGTGAGCTACGGCTACGACGCCAGCAACGACCTCACCGATGTCTACGGCGTCGGCAGCAGCCGGACCGGCGGCACGGTCGGCAACGAAGACCACTGGCAATACGGCTACAACGCCGTCAGCCATCTGATGACCTCGATCCGGACGCCGAAGAACTACGGCGGGCCGGCCGGTGCGGTCACCGCGATGACCTACGACAGCGCCGAACGAGTGCTCACCCAGACCGACCCGGTCGGTCGGACAACCACATTCACGTACGGGCCGTCCAGCTCGCCCAGCCTGGCAGCGGGCCAGACCCTGATCACCGACCCGTCCGGGCACCAGACGCTGGACAGCTACAGCAACAGCCTGCTCACCTCGGAGACCAAGGGCTACGGCAGCAGCACGCCCAGCACCTGGACCTACACCTACGACCCGGTGAGCCTCGGCGTCAGCACCGAGCAGGACCCGAACGGCAACCTGCTCACTTTCAGCTACGACGACCACGGCAACACGATCTCCGCCTCCGACGCCGATGGCCGGGCCACCAGCTACGCCTACGACAACGCCGGTGACCTGACCGAGACGGTGGATCCGGTGGGGGTAGCGACGGTCAATCTGTACGACCAGGCCGGGCACGTCACCACCAGCAGCGGCACCAACGACGGCACCTTCACCTGGGGTGACCTCACCTCCAGCACAGTGACGCTGGCGAACAACATCATCGAGTCGAGCACCGGCAACTTCGGGCCAGCGCCGACCCGGACGACCAACTTCTACTACGACACCGCGGCCGACCCGGGGGATCGAACCAGGGTGGTCGACCCAGGCGGCTACACCACCACGACGACCTACGACTCCTACGGCGACGCCACCTCGGTGACCGATCCGCTCGGCCGGAAAACCCTGAACGGCTATGACACCGCTCGAGGTTGGCGCACCAGCACGGTCAGCCCGAACGGCAGCGCGGCCGGCGTCACCGCGACCTGCACGCCACCGGCGAACGGCTGCACCACCTTCGCGCACGATGCCTATGGCAACGTCACGGTGATCACCGACCCGCTCGGGCACACCCAGCAGGCCGCTTTCGACGCCGACGGCAACAAGATCTCGGCCACCGACGGCAACGGCAAGGCCACCGGCTACACCTTCGACGCGGCGGATGAGCCGGTGACCACCACCCGTCCGGACGCCAGCACGATCGTCACCACCTATAACGGTGACGGCACGGTGGCAACGGTCAAAGACGCCGCCGGCAACGTCACCCGCTACGGCTACGACTCGCAAGGCCGGCCGACCACCGCCACCAACCCGGACAGCCGGGTCACGACGACCGGCTACGACGCCGCCGGGCACATCACCAGCACCAAGGACCCGGCCGGCGCCACCACCAACCTTACGGTGGATCCGGCCGGCCTGGTCACCGCAATCAGCTACTCCGACGGAGTCACCCCGAACGTCTCCTCGGAGACTTACGATCCGGACGGCCGCAAGACCGCGATGACCGACGGCACCGGCACCAGCAGCTGGAGCTACGACACGTTCGGCGAGCTGACCGCAGCCGTCAACGGAGCCGGCGCCAGCACCAGCTATGGCTATGACAGCCGCGGCGACGAGACCTCGATCGGCTACCCGGACGGCAGGACGGTCAGCAACGGCTACGACAACGCCGGCCAGCTGACCTCGGTGAACGACGGCAGCAACACCACCTCGCTCGGCTACAACGGCGATGGCGAGAACACCACGCTGACCTACCCGAACGGCACCACGGTCAGCAACGGCTACGACAACGCCGATGAGCAGACCTCGACCACGCTGACAAGCGGGAGCACCACGCTGGGTGCGATCAGCTACGGCCGGGACCCGGCCGGCCAGGTCAGCAGCCGGACGCCCAGCGGCGCCATCCCGGGCACCGCGCAGACCTACAGCTACACCGCCTTGGAGCAACTCAGCACCGACTCCTCCGGCAGCTTTGCCTACGACGCGGCCAACAACCCGACGACGGTGCTCACCGCAACCCAGAAGTTCGACCCCGCCAGCCAGCTGTGCTGGTCGACCACCGGAACGGTGACCGGTACGCCGACCTGCACCGCGCCGCCGACCGGAGCCACGACCTACACCTTCAACACCGACGGGGAGCGGACCGCCACCACACCGGCCACCGGCACGGCCAGCACGTTCAGCTACAACCAAGCGGCCGAACTCACTTCGGCCAGCACGCCGAGCGGTTCCGGCAGCTACGGCTACGACGGCAACGGCCTGCGGACCAGCAAGACGGTCGGCGGCGTCACCACTCGCTACACCTGGGGAATCAAGGACGGCAAGAACGTCCTGCTGACTGACGGCTCGACCGACTACATCTACGGTCCGGGTGGCCTAGTCATCGAACAGATCGCCACCAGTGGCACCAGCTATCTGGTGCACGACCAGCTTGGCTCGACCGTGGCGCTGACCAACTCGTCCGGCGCGGTATCCGGCGGCTACGGCTACACCAGCTACGGCGGGGTGCTCACGCACACCGGCACCGCAGCCACGCCGATCCAGTACGGGGACGGCTATACCGACGTCGAGACCGGTCTGATCTACCTGCAGGCTCGCTATTACGACCCGGCGACCGCTCAGTTCCTCACCATCGACCCGCAACTGGCGTCCACCAACGAGCCGTACGCCTACGTTGATGACAACCCGCTGAACCTGATCGACCCGCTCGGTGCCTGGGGTTGGAACCCGCTGCATTGGACCGCGAAGAACTGGGCAACGGTGGGTTTGGTGGCTGGCGGGGTGGCCCTCGCCGCCACCGGAGTCGGCGTGGTCGCCGACCTGGGAATCGGCGGTGGCCTGCTGGCCAGTGAGGCGTTCGTGTCGACCGTTGGCTACGTCGGCTTCGGAGCGGGAGCTCTTGCGACGGCGACCGACGCCGTGCCCTGCTTCCGCAGCTTCGGTAGTTCCGAGGGAGTCGATGCCGGAGCCTGCACCGGAGCCGCGCTGGGCGCGCTGTCGCTCGGCATCGGGGCCCCGGGCGTCTTCGGCAAGATCGCCGACGACGGACTGCGCGCCGGTCTTGACGCCCTCTCCGCAACCTACGGAGCCGCGGGGCTGACCTTAGACTCGGGCCTGTACTACCAGGAGTACTACGGCGCGGAGGCCGAGCAGGAGCGCAAGAAGGAGGCGTTCTCCGGCCGCGGCGGCGCGTTCGGCAACGGAGTCGCCGCGGGCTGGGGGTGTGGCGAGTAGCCGCCGCGGGTCACGATCGTGGTAGGAGTGTCGAGTGGTTTCCGTCGATCAGCACTGGGTAGACCGGGTCGGACCCGCCGCGGCCGAGCAGCTTGCTCGGGGCACGGTGGTCCGGCGCACCGGCGGCATACTGACGCTACTGTTCGTGGCCTTGGAGATCGCTTTCCAGCTGGACAACTACCGCCCCGGCATCATCGCCTCGGCAGTGCTGTTCTTCGTCGGCATGTTCTGCCTGTTCTATTCGTTGCGGTACTTCGCGGCGGCCCGGCGGCTGATCGCCGAGCAGGTCGGGCTGCGGCCGAACCAGGCTAAGTTCATCCCGGTGAGCCGGGGCGGCATCGTCGATTTCGACCGCTGGTACGCCGCGCGCGGCAGGCCTGGCTGGCCGGTCAAAGGTTGGCGGTGAGCGTCCTCGTCCTTTGAATGACGGAGAAAAATCTGGCCTTGGCACTTCAGCAGCGGCTCGTCGAGAGTCGGGTAGCGGCGTGGAACTCGCCGCGAACGGCGCGCAGATCGATGCGCTGGTCGCGGCGGCGCGGCTGATCGCCACGGTGGACGTCGACCTGGATCTCG
>DASUAC010000592.1:0-3402 GCA_035763985.1 Jatrophihabitans sp.
CCACCCGGCCGGGCAGCTCGGCCGCGGCCAGCCGGACGGCGACCGGATCGCCGGTGTCCAGCTGCCGGTAGGCGATGCCGTCCTCGGCGAGGTAGGGATACCGGTCGGGATCCCGGGCGAACACCACCGGCTGCAGGCCGAGCCGGCGCGCCGCGGCGCAGAACAGCCTGCTGGATCCGGTGGTGTTGCTCTCCAGCAACAGCAGCAGCTCGCGCCTCATGCCACGCCACCGCCGGCCGGTACGGCGGCCACGTCGTGTGCTCGGGCCGGTGTCACATCGTGTGATTCGGCTGCGGCGTCACGGGATTCGGCTGCGACGTGACCGTGTTCGGGTGTGGCGTGGTGTGATTCGGCTGCGGTGTCACGGGATTCGATCAGCGCGGTGACCTCGGCGGCGAGCCGGTCGGCGGCACCGGCCAGCTCGCCGCGCCAGGACCGCAGCCAGTCGCCGTACGCCAGCCACCGCTGGTAGGCCGACTGCCAGATGCCGGCGAACGCCGCCGGACCGCCGCCGTGCGCCTGATGAATCAGCGCGCCGGCCGCGGTCAGCCCGGCCGCGGTCAGCCCGGCCACGGCCGGGCTCGAAGCGAAGCCGGTGAGGTCGGTGCGGCCGTCCGCCACCGCCTGCCGTACCGCATCGCCGACCTGTTCGTGCGCGACCCGGAACGGGACACCCTGCCGGACCAGTTCGTTGGCCACCGCGGTGGCGTTGGTGAAGCCCGCCTCGGCGCGTTCGGCCATCCGCCGGGCGTCCGGCACCGCGGCGCTGACCAGCGGCTGGCAGAGCAGCACCGACTGCTCGCAGGCGGCCAGCCCGGGCCAGACCAGCGCGATCGCCTCGGTGCCCACCTCGATCGAGTTGGTGAACGGGGTGGCCGACATCGCCGCCGCCGCACCCGCCCACGCGCCGATCGCCACCGCGGGCTTGGCCCGTACGTGCTCCAGCAGGAATGCGTTGCGCTTCTGCGGCATGGCCGAACTCCCCCCCACCAACCGGTCCGGGAAACGCAGGAAGCCGAACTCGGCGGTGCTCCACAACTGCAGGTCGGCGGCCAGCCGGCTGAGCGTGCCGGTCAGTCCGGCGGCGGCGGCCAGCAGCCGCAGTGCGACATCCCGGCTGGCCACCGCGTCGAGGGCATGCGTGCAACTGCCGGTGAACCCGAGCAACCGGGCCGTCCGCGCCGGGTCGATCGGCAGGTCGGTGCCGGCCACCGCGCCGGCGCCGAGCGGACAGGCCCGCAGCCCGGCCGCGGCGTGCCGTACCGCGTCGAGGTCCCGGCCGAGCGCCTCGGCCACCCCGAGCAGGTAGTAGCCGTAGCTGATCGGCATCGCCGCCTGGTAATGGGTGTACACCGGCATCAGCACCTCGGCGTACCGGCGGGCCCGGCTGAGCAGCGCGGCCTGCAATCGCGCTGCCTGCTCCAGGAAGCCCAGCGTCCAGTCGCGCAGCCGCAGCGCGGTGCCGGTGGCCTTCAGGTCGTTGCGGGACCGGGCGGTGTGCAGCACCCCGCCGATCTCGGGGCCGAGCCGGGAGATCAGATAGCCCTCGTACATCAGGTACAGCCCGCGCGAGGCCGGCCGGCCCACCAGCGGCGCGAACCCGGCGGCGCGCAGGTCCGCGATGCCGGCCAGCAGCTCGGCCGCTGCGGCCCGCGGGATCAGCCCGCAGTCGGCCAGCATCAGCAGATGTGCTTGGTCGATAAGGCTGATCTGATCCAACTCGGCCGACAACTCCGCGGGGGTCGGCTCCCCGTAGAGGATCCGCCGGGTCCGGATGCCGACCTCGGCGGTCAACCGCGCCATCGATGACTACCCGACGCCGGTG
This sequence comes from Jatrophihabitans sp., assembly GCA_035763985.1. Taxonomy (GTDB): domain Bacteria; phylum Actinomycetota; class Actinomycetes; order Mycobacteriales; family Jatrophihabitantaceae; genus Jatrophihabitans_A. Next base: position 1,826 of record DASUAC010000592.1, read on the forward strand.
AGCAGTTGATCGCCGCCGAGCACCTCGGCGTAGGACCGGCGGTCCCAGGAGAAGCTGGTCCACGGCCCCGCCGGATGGCGCGGGTCGGTGACCGGCGCCGGCTCGTCCGGCAGCGTGTTGTCCAGGTGCCCGCCCGCGGCCAGCCAGGCGTCGTCGTAGACGGTGTCGGAGTAGCGGTAGCCCTCGTCCGGCAGCATCACCACGGTCAGCTCGTGCGGATGACCGGCCGCCCACCAGCGTCCGACCAGGTAGGCGGCCCCGCCGGACGGACCGGAGAACAGCGCATGCCGCCGGTGCAGTTGCCGGGTCGCCTGGTAGGCTGGCGCCGGCGCGCACCAGTGCACGCTGTCGAAGATCCGGTGATCGAGGTTGGCCGGCAGCACGCTCATGCCCATCCCGCGCAGCTCCCGCTTGGCGTCGGCGTGCCCGAACAGCACGCTGCCGTGGGTGTCCACCCCGATCGCCCGGCACTCCGGCAGCACCGCGCGCAGGTTGCCGACGGTGCCGCACATCGAGCCGCCGGAACCGACCGGCCCCACCACGCAATCCACCTGGCCCAGGCATTCCAGCAGCAGCTCGGCCACCACCGCGTAGGACCGCGGGTTGTCCGGATTGCTGTACTGCTCCGGGCAGAACGTGGACGGGTAGCCGGCCTGGATCGCACGCAGCCGGTTCATCCGCGCGGCCTGGAAACCGCCGGTGATGTTGCCGGCCTCGGCGGACACCCGCTCCACCTGCGCGCCCAGATCGGTCAGCCGCCGGTACAGCCGCTCGTCGATCACCGGATCGCTGACCAGCACCACCCGGCGGTCCAGGTGCGCGCCCTGCATGGCCAGCGCCAGGCCGAACGTGCCGGAGGTGGTCTCCACGATCACCGTCTCCGGCTCGAGCAGCCCGTCGGCCATCGCCTGGCGCAGGATGTAGCGCGCCGGGATCATCTTCATCAGGGTGAACGAGGCGGCGTACAGGTTCGGTGCCAGCCGGATCAGCCGGGGCAGCTGGAATGCCTCGGTGGCTTCGGCGGAAACGGTGCGCAGCGTCATCTCCTACCTCCTATGCGCTGGCTCGGGCCGGCGGCGGCACCGCTCGGCCGGACGGGTCGATCACCTGGGTCACCGACAGCCCGGCCTCGGCCAGTTCCGCGGCGCACCGGTCGATGTCGGCGGCCACCGTCTCGGCCCGGGCGTCGAAGATCAGGCCGGCCACCGTGCCGCTGTGCGCCACCTGGACGCCGCAGCCGCCGTGCTGCCGGCAGATCCGGATCAGCAGCTCCAACTGCGGTTTGGGCAGGTAGCGCTGGTTGATCCGGGCGCTCGCGGTGGCCACCCGGCCGAGCAGCTGCACGTCGGACTTGGCCACCGCCCGGCGCATCGCCGCCCGCAGCACGCCGAACCGGGCGATCTCCGAGCTGTCGTACGGCGCCGGCGGCATCCGCAGGGTGTCCACCTCCTGATCCGGTGCGGTGTCGCAGCCGAGCACCAGCATCGGCGGCAGGACCTGACCGAACGCCTCCAGCACCACGGCCTCCCGCTGGGCGAACAGCACCACCTGGTCTTCGATCATCACCGAGTCGGAGG
>DASUAC010000593.1:0-10953 GCA_035763985.1 Jatrophihabitans sp.
CGCCAGCACATCGGCCTCCGCCCGCGCCGCACTCGTCCGGAGCGGAGTGGGCTGTGGCATCAGCTGCCGCCGGACCGTCCGGGCCGCCGGTGCAGCCGACACCGGCTGCCCGATGGCGGCGGCGGACGCGGCTCCTGCCGACGGCGTCGGTTGTGGTTCGGCCGGACCAGCGCCGAGCGCGCCGGCCACGGCCAACCCGGGACGCGGGATGCCGGTGGTACGCGCCGCCGGTGCGAGGTCGACCGTCCGGCGCAGCACCGAGGGCAGCGGCTGGCGCGTTCCGCCGCGCGCCGTCGGGGTATCCGGCATCGTCGCGCCGCCGGATCGCCGGGCAACGAGTTCCCGTCCGGCGCCGATCGTGGCGGCCAGGACGCCGGGTCCGACGGTTGCCGCGACCCGGCGGATCGGATCGGTGCCCGGCCGGCCCGAGTTCTGCCGTCCCGTCTCGCGGGCCGGGCTCGGTACGTCCGCAGTCGCAGGTCGTGTACGACCGGTATCGGCCGGCTCGGGCCGGCGATGGCGGCCGGCAGCGGCGTCCGGCACCGACTGCTCGCTGTCCGCGGCGATGGCCATCCCGCGCTGGATACCCAGCTGGACGAAGCCCAGCGAGCCGGGACGGACCCAGCCCGGTCGGGCCGCGACCGAAGCGGTGACCGGGGCAGACACGGTCCGGCGCAGCAGCGATGGCCGACCGGCCGGTACCAGTCCGAGCGGCAGCGGACGGCCGGACGGCGAGTCAGCCGCCGGCGCATCTGCCCGGTGGGCTTGCGAGCTCGTCGGTCCGGCCGGTGGGTTCACCGACGCCGCGCTCGTCGCCGTCCGGCTCATCGGTGCTGAGTTCATCGGTGCACGGCTCATTGGTGCTGGGTTCATCGGTGCGATGGCCGACTCGGCGTGGCCACCGAGCGAGCCGTCGCCGAACGCGCCGGCGGTCGACCAGCGGGATCGTCGCACCACCGCAGGCAGATTCGACCTGTGGACGAGGCCTGGGGAGCCTGCCCGGACGGCGCCCGGCGCGAAGCGGTCGGACCTTGCCGGTGAATCGTGATCGGCCGGCTTGGCCAGCGCACCGGTTGCCAGCGCCCGGCGCACCGCGACCGCCGATCGGGGTGTCGGCGCGCCGGACCGGCCGACCGGCGGAACCGTGCCGTGCCCTTCGGACGCCACGGAGAGTGGTGATATTTGACGGCCAGGCCGCCAAATAACACCACTCTCGGGAACGGTCCTGGCTGAAGTAGCCGCGCCGGAGGCCGCGGCCCGCCGAACGGCCACCGCCCCCACCCGCGGGCCGGCAGGCGAAGCCGATGCGGCCGATGCCGTATGGGCCGGCGCGGTGGCGGAGGCCGACCCGGCCGAGCTCGTCCCGGCATGCCTCGGCGATGCGGCGTTCCGGCTGGCCGGCACCGGCGATCGTCCGGCCGGGGCACGCCGTACGGTCGCGGCTGACCCTACGGCGGTGGTTGACCGCGCAGCGGTGGTTGACCGCGCAGCGGTGGTTGACCGGGCCAGCGCCGGAGCGGCTGCCGCCGCCCGAGCCGCGGAGCGTAGCAGCGCGACGGTTCCCCGGGCGCTCGCCGGCTGGGGTGCGGCAGCGGTTCGACGGACAGCGGATGCGCCGCTTGCTCCGGGAGTGGCACCTGGGCTCGCGGCTGGCGAAGGCGTCGTGTTCCCACTCCCGGCCGAGTTCCCCGGCGGCGAACCCGGCTTCGGGGCGCGCAGCCGACGCTGCTCGTGTGAGCTGGTCATCGGCCCGGCGGCTACCACCTCCTCCATCCGCCGCACCGGCACCGCGGTGGAGACCAGGCCACCGGCAATGGAGCCGGGTGAGCGCGGCTGGTTGTCCGTCGGCACCTGTCGAGCGGCCCGGGCAAGCCCGCGCGGCGGCAGATTGTCCAGCGACGGTAAGGCAATCCGATCCGGTGGCGGCACGGTTCCACCCGATCGCCGGACGACCGGAGGAACCGGCGCAGCTCCGGCCGGCGCGGTCCCGGCCCGAGCCGCTGACCCGGCCGGATCGGAGGCGGTCGCGGCCACGCCCGATGCGGCCGGACCGGGGCCGGTCGCGGCCCGCGCCCCCGACACAGCCCCGGACGACACAGCCCCGGACGACACAGCCCCCGACGCGACCCCGGACGACCTGACCCGAGCGGTCCCGCCCGGAGTGGTCCCAGTCGCTGAGTCCGCTTCCGCCGACGAGCCGGGCAGCCACCAGCGCGGCGGGCGTACCTCGGCGTGGCCGGTCGAGCGAACCGGTGCCCGGACGCCGGCGGTCAACGCACGGCGGATCGCCACCGGCCGGCCGGTTCCCGCCGCGAAGCGCAGCGCGGAGTCCGCGAGCAGGCCGAGCTGGTTCGTCCGGGCCAACGCGACGGGGCGGCCGGGCCGGCGCAACCGGTCGGCGGCCGCCCGTCCCAGCCGATTCGAGTCCAGCCGATCCGCCGAAGACCGATCCGCCGAAGACCGATCCGAGTCAGGCCGTCCCGGCTCGCCGGTCACAGGTTCCTCGACCGGAAGCCGTGGTGGGCGACCTCCAGTTGCTCCTGCAGCGGTTCGTTGCTGGTGGCGCTGAACTCCGGGCCGATCCAGCGCACCGGATAGACGTCCTGCAGATCCCAGGCGCGCAGCCGGGTGCCCTCGGCGTCCAGCACGGTGACCGCCCCGGTGCTGCGGGTGAGCTTGTTGCCGTTTCCGGCGAAGCCTTCGCCGCTGGACTTGTTCATCCAGCTGAACAGCGCGTCGCTGGCGGTGATGCCGCGCTTGAACACCAGGTGCGGCCAGGTCATCCGCCCCGGCATCTGGTGCACGAAGCCGTTCTGGCCGCCCTCGTGCACCTCCTCCACGGTGAGGCTGACCGTCAGTCCGGTCACCTCGGTGAAGTAACCGATCTCGACGCCGTCCACCTCGAACAGGAAGTAGGAGTTGATAGTGGGTTCGGAGAAGCCGTTAGGCATACTCGCGCACCGCCTGCCAGGCGCGTTCGTTGAACGAGGCCACGGCGCGCACCATCCGTACTCGATCCAGGTGTTCCAGGTCCAGCAGGTCGTCCAACGGCCAGTGCAGGTGGTAGGCGAGGTAGGCAATCTCCTGCCACAGCGCATCGGCCGGGTACCGCATCATGCCGCTCACTTGCCGCGCGGAATCTCCTCGACGGCACCGCGCCGGGACAGCACACGCTCACCCGGGCCGCCGAGGTCGGCGCCGAAGCTGGCGAAGGCGGCCGCGCCGGCCAGCTGGCCGGCCTCGAACTCCGCCGCCAGCGAGTCACCGCCGTCGAAACCCGCCGGTCCAGCCGAGACCGAGACCGGAGCAGCCGATACCGGTTCAGCCGAGGCCGAGACCGGCTCAGCCGAGGCCGAGACCGGAGCAGCCGACACCGCCGAGACAGCAGCGGCCGGACGGCCCTGGCCGAGCAGCGGCGGACCCTCGGCCTGGGCCCGCAGCAGCTGCTCGTACTCCTCCTGGTTGCCGAAGTTGATCACGCCGTAGAAGTCCTGCAGGAACGCCAGGTCGATGGCGAACAGGCCCTCGATGTCGTGGCTGGTGATCAATTCCAGGGTGCCCAGCTGCTCGACCACCCGGGCCAGCACCAGCACGGTCAGCCGCGGATCATCCGGGCCCGAGACGGTCGGGTCGCGCAGCGGCTCGAGCTCGTCCCGGGCGGTGGCCAGCCGCATCCGGCCCGCCTTGTGCAGGGTGCCGTGCGCGTCCACGTAGCCACGCGGCAGCACGAACGGATAGCTGGTCTGCAGGCTCACTTGATGCGCTCGAGCCGCTCGATGACGATGGTGATGGTCTCCTTCACCGGGTCGTTGGACTCGGTGCTCACCGCGTCGGTGCTGATCTTGCTCGGCCAGCCGTTGAAGAAGTTGAACCGGCCGACCTCGCTGAGCGCGGTGTCGAAGAAGACGATCGAGCCGTTCTTGCGGCTGCCGGCCCGGTCGGTGCCCTTGAAGCCGGACTCGCGGACCGCCTTGAACCACTTCCAGACCGGGTCGTCGCCCGCGCTCATCGGCGCCATCCGGGTGATGGACAGGTCCGGCACCTTCAGCGAGGTGCCGAGCGTCTTCACCGACTGCTTCTTGCCGTCCTTGCCGTTCTGCTGGACGGTCACCACGTCCAGCTCCAGGTCCAGGCCGGAGACGCCGGACAGCAGCAGCTTCTCGCCGTCGATCTCGAGGTAGAAGTTCTGCGCGACGATCGGGTCGGTGTTGATCAGGTCGTTGGGCATGTACCAAAGCTCCTAGCTAGAAAGGGGAAACGGGCGCCTTAGCTGGCGGTCTGCTTCTGCTGGCTGATCCGGAAGACCACGAACTCGGCCGGCTTGACCGGCGCGATGCCGACCTCGACCACCAACTTGCCCTCGTCGATGGACTCCGGCGGGTTGGTCTCGGCGTCGCACTTGACATAGAAGGCCTGGTCGGCGGTGGCGCCGAACAGCGCGCCGGCCGACCACAGCCCACGCAGGAAGCCGTTCAGGGTCCGCTTGACGCCCTCCCACAGGGTCATGTCGTTCGGCTCGAAGACCGCCCACTGGGTGCCTTCCAGGATGGTGGTCTCCACCATGTTGAACAGCCGCCGGACGTTGATGTAGCGCCAGTCGCTGTCCGAGGCCAGGGTGCGGGCGCCCCAGATCCGGATGCCCCGGGTGCCGAACGGCCGGATGCAGTTGATGCCGATCGGGTTGAGCAGCGACTGCTCGTTCTGGGTGACGCCGCGTTCCAGGTCCAGCACGCCGCGGATGGTGTCGTTGGCCGGTGCCTTCCACACCCCGCGGGTCTCGTCGGTGCGGGCCCAGACGCCGGCGATGTGACCGGACGGCGGGATGAACATCTGGGAGTTGCCGTTGCTGCCGATCGGGTTGTCGACCTTGATCCACGGGTAGTACAGGGTGGCGAACGCCGAGTCGTACATGGCCTGGTTGGAGCGCCAGTCCATGATCTGCTGCGGGGTCAGGTTCGGCGGCGCGTCCAGGATGGCCATCCGGTTGCCGTGCTGCTCGCAGTGCGAGATCAGCGCGGTCTGCACCGACTTCCAGAGGTTCATGTCGATCGAGCCGTCCGGCTTGGTGGCAGCGGTGATCAGGTCCGGCACGATCACCATGGTCACGTCGTCGGCGACGGCCAGGCCGTTGATGCCGTTGCGGGCCGACTCGGAGCCGGCGAACTGCCGGCCGGTGACCGGCACCGGCTTCGGCGCGGCCTGCTGCAGCGGGTAGTTGCCCGGCTTGAGGATGTCCAGCTGGCCGGTCAGGTCCGCCTTCTTGTCCAGGTTGACGGTGACCTTGATCTTGGTGGAGGTCTTGTTGACCACGGTGGCCACGTCGTTGCTGCCGCCGAAGCTCAGGTGCGGGAAGCTCTCCACCACCTGGCCGGCCTCGAGCACGGACAGCGTGAACGGCGACGGGTCGGTGTCCTTGGCGCCGTCCGGCAGATCCTCCGAGGTGATCTGCACGCTGAGCAGGGCGTCCGGCTGGGCGCTGGCGATGCTGAGCGGGTTGCCCAGCGTCCGGTCGGCGGCGGCCAGCTCCAGGGTGGCCGGCTGGCCGGACGGCTGGGCGTTCGGGACCCGGCAGATGTAGGCGATGCTGCCGCCGTTGGCGAAGTAGCCGTACACCGCCAGCGGCAGCATGCAGTTCGGCGCGAAGCTGCCGTACAGCTTCTCGTACTGCGACCAGGAGGTGACCAGCCGCGGCGCGAGGCCCAGCGGGTCGTTGACCGGGTCGTCGTCGGGTGCCCGCTCGGTGAACCCGACGAAGGCGGCGATGGCGGTAGGCGCGGCCGACAACACCTTCTGCGAGGACGGAACTTCTTCGACATAGACGCCAGGTGCGGTGTACGTGGGCACGCAGCAGCTCCAAGAAAAGAGATTCGGTTGTGGCCTCCTGGACCAAGATCGAGGGAAGGCTAACCCAGTGTTGGGCTTATGTGAGGGAACGACTCCGATCCACTTTCCTAAGAACGTGTAACGAAATTTCCCAGCAGCCACTCCGGCGGCGATATACCGAATTCGTCGGCAGTCACCCGACCGGCTGATATGCCGATTTTTCCGGGCAGTCAGTCTCTGCCGTCCGCGTCGGGCGTTCTCAGCCGGCGGGGGCTCAGCCGGCGGTGGTGCGCACCGCGCCCGGCATCGAGATGGTGATGACCCCGCCGTAGGAGCAGACGCAGGTGGCACCGGAGACTAGGGCCGGCTGGCCGCCGATGGTGGTGGTCGGCGCGTTCGGCGTCCAGGTCCCGGCGATCACCGGTACGCACGGCATCGGGGTGAGCACGCCCAGCGCGGCGGCGGTGGCCGCGGCGACGGTGGGGTTGGCGGCGGACGAGCACATCCCGAACGGCGGGACGTTGACCAGCGGCGCCATGTCGCTGATCGCGGCCGCCGGCCGTCCCTCGACGGTGACCCGGCTGATCGGCAGCACGTTCAGGGTGGTCGGCGCCAGCCCGAACGAGCACTGCAGCATCGCTCCGGTGGTCACGCAGAGACTGCCCATCAGCGCTTCGTTCCCTTGACCGAGCCGGTCAGCGGCTGGCCGGTGGTGGTCACGAAGCACACCACGTTGCGGTCCTTGCGCTGTTCCCAGCCGCGCGCCGACGGCAGCAGGTAGGTGAAGAAGTAGGACGAGTCGAGGTAGTCCCTGCCGACGTAGTCGGTGTAGCGCTGGGCGCAGGCGCCGTCGGCGAAGGTCTTCAGTTGCGCGTCACCGGGATAGGCCGAGGCCTGGCTGCCGTCGGCGTTGGTGAACGCCACCTGGGCGTAGGACTCCTGGGTGTGCGGCTGGGTGCAGGCCACCGTGCTGAGCTTGCTCAGCTCGGCCTTGATGGTGCCGGGTGGGTTGAAGCACTGGCCGGGCTTGATGTCGAACACCGAGACGCTGGCCTTGCGGTTGCCACCGCCGAGCACCCCGCAGCCGGAGAGCACGACGGCTAACCCGGCAACGCCGGCGACCGTGCCGACCCACCGGCCCGGCGCCGTCGAAGGCTGCCCCGTACGTCGATTTCGCATTTCACGCCAGAGGCTAATAGCTGGACGGCCCGGTGCCCGGCGGCGACGCGCCAGTCCGGACGGTTGGCTCGGCCGCTCGAAGTGGACGCCCGCTGCCGCAGGGGTGGTGTCGGGTTCGGCCGGACACATCGGCTATTGCGCACGACCGGGAGCGACGGGACACTCCAACCGCCCGGACGTCACCGCTCGCCGCGAAGGTGCAGGCCATGTCACCTACCACCGCTGGTCTTGTCGGGCCACAACCGACGGCCGCCCGCGATCTGGCCACCTTCACCTTCGCCGGCCAGAAGTGGTGGGCGGCCGGCATCATCGCGCTGCTGCTGGCCGTCCTCGTCGGATGGCGCTACCTGGTGCGCCGGCGGCGGGTGGGCAGGCAATTCGATCTGCTGACCGCGGACGAGCGCACGACGAAGTCTCTGCGGGAGCGGAGGGCGCTGCTGCGGCAACGGAAGCAGGCGTTGACCGCGACCGACCGGCAGGTGCGGGCCGCGGCGATCACGCAAGCGGTCAAGGCGGACCGGCACGGCGGCCTGATCATGGGCGCCGACCGGCGGTTGTCGACATCCAAGGCGATGGCCACGCTGTGGACCGTTGTCGTCGGTTGGATGGTGCTCGCCGTCGTCCTGATCTCGCTCACCCAGCATTCCGCCGGCAGCGCACTGTCCACGATCCTGAAGGACACCCCGGACCTGTACCTGGTCTACCTCGGCGGGCCGTACGCGGCCGCCGTCTTCAGCAAGATCTCGGTCACCACGTACGTGGACCAGGGCAGGCTGACCAAGAGCGACGGTGACGGCAGCATCGCGCCGTTGGATCTGATCAGCGACGACAGCGGCAACACCAGCCTGTACGACTTCCAGTACGTGTTCTTCAACCTGCTGGTGGCGCTGTCGGTGATCGCGCTGTTCATCAAGTCGACCGGTTCGGCAGGCCTGCCTGCGGTGCCGGACTTCATGGCGATACTCAGCGGCGGCGCTGCCCTCACCTACACCGTGAGCAAGGCCGGGAACTTCAACAACGCCGGCGACGAGTCGCAGACCGCACCGGTCATCAGCGACGCCACCCCGCGCTCGCTGGCGCCGGCCCAGACGCTGACGATCTTCGGCAAGAACCTGTGCCCGGCGGATCCCACCGGCACCGCCGACCGCACCCCGTTGGTGCAACTGGACCAGTACCAGTTGACCGTCGAAACCTTCTCGGACGGCCGCGTCGACTGCCAGGTGCAGCCGATCCCGGACAGCACCTGGCCGTCCGGCCCGTTGGATCTGCGCGTGCTCACCTGGACCGGCCAACCGGCATCCACGTCCATCCAGGTCTCGGTGGTCTAACGGGCCGCTCCAGCTGACGGGCCGGGTCCAGCTAGCGGCTGGTCAGCTCACGGCGCAAGACCGCGGCCGGGAGTTCCAGCCCGAGCGTGTTCGCCAACCGCTGCCGGCCGAGGTCGGTGACCGCCACCGACCGGTCGGTGGCAGGGCGGACCAACCAGCCCGCTTGCAGCATCGCCGCGGCCACCGCGGCACCGAGCCGGCCGGCCAGGTGCGGGCGTTTCTCGGTCCAGTCCAGGCAGGAGCGCAGCAGCGGCCGGCTGGCCCGCCGGGTCAGCTGCCCGGGCAGTTCGAGGCCGAGCGACCCGAACGTCGGCTCGGCCGCCGGGCCGAGCTGGAAACCGCCTTCGTCGATCAGCAACGCCTGCCGGGATACCAGCGCCTCGGTGACCGCGACGCCGAGCACGCCGGCCAGGTGGTCGTAACAGGTTCGGGCCGCGCGCAGTGGCCGCTGGCGGGCGGTCAGCCGGACCGCGGACGTCGAGCTGGTGCTGGGCATGCCCCATTGTCGGTGATCTCGTAGCCGTTTTGCACGCCCTGGCGCGCAAAACGGCTACATCGCCCCGGCGCGTAGCCTTGAGGCGCCGACGCGCACGGGGAGGAATGAATGGCGAACTCGCTGCTGCTGTCCGGCACGCCGCAGCTTGCGGCCGGTTGTGTGGCGCTCACCTTCGACGACGGCCCCGGCCCGCGTACCGCCGAACTGGCCCACCTGCTGGTGGCGGAGCAGGCGCCGGCCACCTTCTTCGTACTGGGCGAGAGCCTCGAAAAGTACGGCCAGGTGCTGGACACGCTGCGCGACTGCGGACATGCGATCGCCCTGCACAGCGAGTACCACCGGCCGTTCGACTCGGTGGAGCTGGCCGCCGACCAGCTGGCCAAGTGCCGGGCCCGGGTGGCGGATTACCTTTCCGGGCCGGTCTGGTACCGGCCGCCGTACGGTATCGGCAACGCACCGGTGCCGGGTTACGCCGGCCCGGTCGGCTGGCACGCGCACGGCCGCGATTGGGATATCACCTATCGGGCCGGCCAGACGGTGGCGGGTTGCGTCGCGGACATCATGGCGGCGCTGACCCATTTCGGCGGGGGCGTGGTGCTGCTGCACGACTTCGCGCCGTACACCGAGTTCGCCGCGCGCCAGGTCACCGAGGCCACCCTCGACCTGCGGGTGCTGGAGGTCACCACCCTGCTCATCCGGCAGATCCGGGAGCAGGGCTTCAGCCTGGTCGGGCTGCCCGACCCGGTGGCCACGCCGGTGACCGAGCCGGCACCGCACCGGGCCGGCTGGACAGCGCGATAGTGGAACAGTTCGGCATAGTGCCGTTCGGCGCCAGCCGCGACTACCGCCACGGCAACGATCTGCTGACCCTGGAGCGCTACCGGAAGAGACCCGCGCTGTCGTTCAGCCCGATACAGATGACCGGCACCGTGTCGGGTCATCCCGCTCAAGTCGGCATCGACTACGTGGACTGGTCCGGCGACGGCTACGACTGGCGCCTGGAGCACATGGCCTTCCAGAACTACCTGCCGCACGCTCGATTCACCGCCGCGGAACTGCTGGCCATCGCCAACAGCATGCGGTGAGCGCGGCTCAACGACTGGACCAGCTATTGACCTGGGCGCGTTATATGTCCATATTTAGCCAGGTCCGCCCCGCTCACCGCGCCCGCCTCGAGGAGATGCCATGCCCACCCACCGTCGCGTCCGACGGATCGCGTTCGCCGCGCTGAGTGCAGCCGGCCTGATCGCGGGCTGCCTGCTCGCGACGGCAGCCGGCCCGGCAGCGGCGGCGAACAACCCGAACGCGGCGACCATCGCGTTCAACGGGATGACCGAGGCGCAGCGGGTCGGGCAGGTATTCATGGTCGGCACGCCGGCCGGCAGCGTGAGCAGCCAGACGGTGACCGACATCCAGTCGTACCACGTCGGCAACGTGATCCTGACCGGACGCAGTTCGGCGGGGGTGGCGGCCACGGCGGCGGTGTCAGCGTCGCTGCAGGCCAAGGCGGACGGGCCGTCCACCTCCGGCGTGCCGCTGTTCATCGCCACCGACCAGGAGGGCGGCAACGTCCAGGTGCTCTCCGGCACCGGGTTCTCCACCATCCCGACCGCGCTGACCCAGGGCAGCTACTCAGCCAGCACGCTGCGTGCGGACGCCAAGACCTGGGGCTCGCAGCTGAAAGCCGCCGGCGTGAACGTGAACCTGGCGCCGGTGCTGGATACCGTGCCGAGCGCCGCCTTCGCGCCGTACAACGCGCCCATCGGGTACTACCAGCGCGAATACGGCTATGACCCGACCACCGTCTCGACCGAGGGTGGCGCCTTCGCGCAGGGCATGGCCGACGCGGGCATTGCCGTGGCGATCAAGCACTTTCCGGGCCTGGGCCGGGTCACCCAGAACACCGACACCAGTTCCGGCGTCACCGATACCCAGACCACCCGGTACGACTCCTACGTCACGCCGTACGCCAATGCGGTGAACGCCGGGGCGCCGTTCGTCATGGTGTCGCTGGCCTACTACTCCCAGATCGACCCGGCCAATCCGGCGGCGTCCTCACCGACCGTGGTGACCGGCATGATCCGCGGCGACCTCGGATTCACCGGCGTGATCATCAGCGACAGCCTC
>DASUAC010000594.1:0-2343 GCA_035763985.1 Jatrophihabitans sp.
CAGGCCGGCGGCCACCGGCGGCCAGAAGCCGGGTACGCCGAGCAGCCCGGCCAGCCGCCGGACGCCGAGGAAGGCCGCGATCAGCAGCGCCGCTTCCCAGCAGCGCTGCAGCACCCAGGCCGGCACCGCGAGCGCCTTGCCGAGCAGGAAGAACGGGCCCATCGGGAACAGGTAGCCGTAGGCCTGATCCTGCAATTGGCCGGAATTGCCGGTCGGATCCCACAGCGACAGCGACCGGTGCAGGAACCTGGCCGGATCGACCACCAGATCGAGCTTGGTGTCCGCGGCCAGGAAACCGCTGCTCTGGACGAATACCAGCAGCGCGATCGCCACCACCACCGCGGCCAGCCGGAGCCGCTCGATCGAGACCGGCAGTGCCGGATCGACCGGGTTCGGTTGCGTACGCTCCCGATCGAGCTCGGCCACTGCGTTCGGCACCGGAGCACCGTACCCGGCGGCGCTGTGCTGTCGAGCCAGGCGGCACTGTGCGGCCACAGCCGGGCGACATCGTGTCCGGCGGCGCCGGGTGTTCCGTCCTGCCGAAGTGGTCCCCTCGGCGACCGTCGTGGGTTACCCTCCGGTAACCGATTCGGCAGCCGGTGAGTTCGAGGAGCGATGGTCGACAGCACGTACGGCCCCCGCCGGGTGGTGTTCCTGGTGTGGCGGGACACCGGCCACCCGGACGGCGGCGGCTCCGAGGTGTACGTCGAGCACATGGCCCGCTGGCTGGCCGGACGCGGCCACGACGTGCTGATCCAGTGCGCCCGGCATCCCAACGCCCCGGCCGACGAGGTGCGCGACGGCGTCCGGTTCCGGCGCCGCGGCGGCCGGCTCACCGTCTACCCGCGGGCGCTGGCCTATCTGCTCTCACCGGCCGGCCGGCGCGCCGACGTGGTGGTCGACGTGCACAACGGCCTGCCGTTCGCCAGCCCGCTGGTCCGCCGCCGGGGCATCCGGGTGCTGGTGCATCACGTGCACCGCGAGCAGTGGCAGATCATCTACCCCGGGCTGCGGGGCCAGATCGGCTGGTGGCTGGAGTCCCGGTTCGCCCCGTGGATCTACCGGGATCGGCCGTACCTCACGGTCTCCGAGTCGTCCCGGGCCGACCTGATCCGGCTCGGCGTCGAGCCCGAGCGGATCCAGGTGGTGTGCAACGGCATCGACCTGCCGCACCCGTCCCGGCTGCTGCCCCGCTCGGCCACCCCGCGGCTGTGCGTGCTCGGCCGGCTGGTGCCGCACAAGCAGGTCGAGCACGCGCTGGATACCCTCGCCGCGCTCGCCCCGGAACTGCCGGAACTGCGGATGGACGTGATCGGCGACGGCTGGTGGCACCCGCAGCTGACCGCGTACGCCGACCGGCTCGGGGTGACCGACCGGGTGACCTTCCACGGCCAGGTGCCGGACGCCGAACGCGACCGGCTGCTGGACGAGGCCTGGCTGCTGCTGGCGCCCTCGGTCAAGGAGGGCTGGGGCATCGCGATCATGGAGGCCGCCGCCCGGGCCGTGCCGGCCCTCGGCTACCGCAGCGCCGGCGGGGTCACCGAGTCGATCCAGGACGGCGAGACCGGGCTGCTGGTCGCCGACCAGGCCGAGCTGACCGAGCGCACCCGCTACCTGCTGACCGACACCGAGGCCCGGCTGGCGATGGGCAAGAAGGCGCGGGAACGGGCCAGGAACTTCGGCTGGGCCGATTCAGCCGCGCGGTTCGAGCAGCTGATCCTGGCCGAGTGACTCGAGGCCGCAGCGGGGACGCGGCGGTCGTACCCGGATTGGCCTGCGGTCGTACCCGGATAGGCCTGCGGTCCTACCCCGGATTGGCCTGCGGCCGGCTCAGCGGTTGCCGTAGTTGACGATCGGCGCGGAGGCCGGATTGTGCTTGGGCGCAGCGGTGTTCGAGGAGACCACGCCGGTCACCGCGGCTCCGGCCAGCACAGCGCCGACGATCGCGCTGGCCACCAGCCCGATGAGCTTGCCCACTCGTCCTCCACGCTGCTGTGCCGCCCCGCCGGTCAGCCTCGGCCGGCTCGCCGGAACTGCCCGGCGGAAGTTACCCGCGAGTGTAGCAATCCCACGGCGGCTCGTCCGGCCTTCGCCACGGCTGCCACCGCGACCAGCAGCGCGATCAGCAGATCCGCCCCGATCACCACCGCCGCCCGGGCCGGTTCGGCCGCCGGCTGCCGGATCGGTCCGGGCACCCGGTAGAGCCGGACGTCCGGGCCGTCGACCAGCTGCCGCAGGCCGGCCAGGTCCGGCGGCGGCGGTCCCGGCGTGCCGGCCTCCACCACCACCCAGCCGATGCCCGCGCCGGCCAGCCGCTCCGCCAACCCCGCCGCCGAGGGGTTG
>DASUAC010000595.1:0-5361 GCA_035763985.1 Jatrophihabitans sp.
AGACCAGCAGCAGTCCCACCGAACACGTGCTGTAGCAGATGATCGTGTAGCTGGCGGCGCTCATCCGTTGCCGGGCATGGCCGCCGGCGGTGATGTACAGGGCGGCGAACAGCCCACCGAGCACGGCCAATCCGTCGCCGGCCAGGGCCCGGGCCGACACCTGGAAGTCCGCGCCGGCGATGAACAGCGTGCCGACGAAGGCCAGCAGCATGCCCATCCAGGCCAGCCGCGGCAGCCGGCGGCCGGCTGCCGCGGCGACCAGGCCGGCGAAGATCGACTGGGTTGCCACCAGCCCGGTCGCCGATGCCACCGAGGTGAACTTCACCGAGGGCACCCAGGTGCCGAAGTGCAGCGCCAGGAACACCCCGGCCACCGCCGAGACCGCCCAGCCACGCCGGTCCGGCGCGAGCAACGTCGCCCGCAGCCGTGGCCCGGTCAGCAGCATGGTGCTGACCGAGCCGAGCGCGTTGCGCCAGAACGCGATGGCCAGCGCCGGCGCGGCGGTGGCGGCCATGATCGGCCCGGAGGCCGACACCCCGGCCAGCGCGATCAGCAGCAGCCCGGCGTCCCGGGCCGGCGGCAACGCCAGCGACTCGGTGCGTGCTCCGATCGCGGTCGTCCCGGCTGGCGGTTCGGGACGGGACGCGGCAGACTGCACGAGTTCAGTCTGTCAGGCGGGCATCGGGTGCTGCCCGACACTAAGCTTTGCCCGTGAGCACCTCGACCCGCGTGTTTCTCGCCCGTTTGGCGGGCATCGGGGTTTTCGACCCCAATGGCGATCAGTTGGGCCGGGTACGGGACGCGGTGGCCACCCTGCGGGTCGGCCGGCAACCACCCCGGGTGCTCGGCCTGGTGGTCGAGGTGCAGCACCGGCGCCGGATCTTCGTCCCGATGGGACGGGTCACCCGGATCGAGTCGGAGGCGGTGGTGCTGACCACCGGCAGCGTGAACATCCGCCGGTTCGAGAAGCGGCCGAACGAGCTGCTGGTGCTCGGCGAGGTGCTGGACCGGACCGTGGTCAGCGTGGAGGACGGCACCCGGCTGGTCGTGGTGGACGCGGCCATGGAGCAGACCCGCACCCGGGACTGGGTGATCACCAAGCTGGCGGTGCGCACCGCGGCCAAGCTGGGCCGCCGGCGTGGCGTACTGCACCAGGTCGACTGGGACGAGGTGGACGGCCTGTCGGCCACCGAGACCAGCCAGGGCGCGGATTCGCTGGTGGCGGTGCTGGCCGGGCTGCGGGCGGCCGACGTGGCCGCGCAGCTGCAGGACATGCCGGGCAAGCGGCAGCAGGAGGTGGCCGAGGCGCTGGACGACGAGCGGCTGGCCGACGTGCTGGAGGAGCTGCCCGAAGAGGACCAGATCAACATCATCACCGGGCTGGCCGACGAGCGCGCCGCCGACGTGCTGGAGCGGATGAACGACGACGACGCGGCCGACCTGCTGCGCGAACTGCCGGCCGACGAGCAGGAACGGCTGCTGGAGATCATGGAGCCGGAGGAGGCCGCGCCGGTGCGCCGGCTGATGACCTACGGCGAGTACACCGCCGGCGGCATGATGACCTCCGAGCCGGTGGTGCTGCTGCCGGACGCCACGGTGGCCGAGGCGCTGGCCCGGCTGCGCAATCCGGATCTGACCCCCGCGCTGGCCGCGCAGGTGTTCGTGGTGCGGCCGCCGCAGGCCACCCCGACCGGGCGGTACCTGGGGGTGGCGCACATCCAGCGGTTGCTGCGCGAGCCACCGGCCGCGCTGGTGTCCGGGGTGCTGGACGACGACATCGATCCGCTCAGCCCGGAGGCCACCCTGCAGCAGGTGACCCGGCACCTGGCCACCTACAACCTGGTCGCGGTGCCGGTGGTGGACGACAACGACCGGCTGCTCGGCGCGGTCAGCGTGGACGACGTGATCGACCACCTGCTGCCCGAGGACTGGCGGGACCGGGACGAGGAACCGGCCGACGCCGTGCTCACCCGCCGGAGAGCCCAGTGACTCGGCAGTTGGGCTGCGCGAAGAGCGGAGATGACCCGCGCGCGAGCATCGCAGCGAGCGAGGAGCGGAACGCGCCCAGCGATGAGCGCTCGCGCGAAGAGCGAGGAGAGGAATGAGCGAACCGCGCCGTCGGCTGGACCAGCCGAAGGCGCCCCGTGGCCTGCGCGCCCCCCGGATCTCGCACGAGGCGGTCGGCACCGCGGCCGAGAGCATCGCCCGGTTCTTCGGCACCGCGCGCTACCTGTTCCTGCAGACGCTGATCGTGCTCGCCTGGATCGTGGTCAACGCGGTCTGGGGGCTGAACTACGCGCATGCCAAGAGCCAGTGCGACGCCCAGCAGAAGACCGGCACCGCGTGCGAGGCCAAGAAGCCGTTCGACCCGTACCCGTTCATCCTGCTGAACCTGGCGTTCTCCACCCAGGCCGCCTACGCCGCCCCGCTGATCCTGCTGGCGCAGAACCGGCAGGCCGACCGGGACCGGATCCAGGGCGAGGCCGACCGGGCCCGGGACGAGCGCTCGATCGCCGACACCGAGTACCTGGCCCGGGAGATCGCCTCGATCCGGATCGCGCTGGGTGATGTGGTCACCCGCGACTACCTGCGCTCGGAACTGGCCCGCATGGAACTGCCCCGGGAACGGGAGGGCTGACGAGCAGGCTAGGGCCGGCTCGGCTGGACGGCCGGCACCGGTTCGGTGATGAACGGCAGGCAGCCCAGCGTTGCGGTCAGCAGCACCACGCCGCTCACCAGATAGGGCGAGTGCAGCCCGTACGTCCGGGCCAGGCCGCCGCCCAGCAGCGCACCCAGCGGCATCGCGCCGAACCCGATCACCCGGTAGGAACTGGTCACCCGGCCGAGCAGCGCGGCCGGCACCACCCGCTGCCGCAGCGAAACGGTCACGACGTTCCAGGCCATGCTGGTGCCGCCCACCAGCAACATCGCGGCCACCGCCATGACCAGCGACGAGCTGACCCCCACGCCGACCAGCATCACACCCTGCACCAGGCCGACGCCGACCAGCATCGGGCGTAACCCGAGCCGGCGCAGCAGTGTCGGCGCCAACGCCGTGCCGACCAGTCCGCCGACCGCGATCAGGGTCAGCAGCAGGCCGTAGCCCACCGTGCTCAGGTGCAGCACCTCCAGCGCGTACAGCACCAGTACCGCCTCGGCGGCGGCGAAGGTGGCGTTCAGCACGGCGAGCAGCAACGCCAGCACCCGCAGCAGCCGGTGGGTGAACAGCCAGCGCAGGCCGTCGGCGATGTCCTGCCGGATGGTGGTCGGCGCGGCCTCGGCGGACCGGGCCCGGAACTCGCCGGCCACCGCCGCGACCAGGATCGCCGAGAGCAGGAAGCTGGCCGCATCGGTGACCAGCGGCACCGCCCGGCCCACCGCGTACAGCGCACCGCCGATCGGCGCGCCGAGCAGGGTCGCCATCACGTTCTGGGTGGAGAAGATCCAGGAATTGGCCTGCTCGATCCGGGAATCCTCCACCAGCATCGGCACGATCGCCGAGGCTGCGTTGTCGAAGAAGATCTCGGCCACGCCGAGCAGGAACGACACCACGGCCAGCGTGGCGATCGCGACCGAGCCGGCGGCCACCAGCGCCGCGAAGCCGCCGACCAGCGCTGCGCGCACCAGGTCGGTACGCCACATCAGGCCGCGCCGGTCGGTACGATCCACCACCGCCCCGCCGACCAGGCCGAACAGCAGCCAGGGCAGGAAGCCCGCCATCGACACCACGGCGACCGCGCTCGGGTCGCGGGTGATGCTGGCCGCGATCAGCGGGAACGCCACCATGCGTACGCCGTCGCCGAGGCTGGACGCGGTGGTGGCCAGCCAGATCAGCCAGAACGGCCGGCCGAGCCGGGGTATTCGCAGACGCACGACGTGCCATTCTGCCCGACGCCGACCGCCGGTCAGTGGCGGGTGACGGAGGCGAGCAGATCGAGCACCTTGCCGTAGACCTCGGCCTGCGCGGGTTCGTCGGAGCTGGCATCGCCGCCGCCGTTGGCGAAGTTCGGGTCCGTTGCCGAGTAGTAGCGCAGCGGGTTGGCGACGAAGTGGCCGCCGTCCAGCTTGACCGGGGTGACGGGATATTCGAAGTGATGGGCGCTCAGCCGGCTGGTGATCGCGTCCAGGTAGCTGCAGGACGGCCAGACCCGGTCGAGGATGCCGCAGTCGAGCAGCAGGGGCCCGCGGATTCGCTCGACCGGGATGACGGCCTGCTGGGCATCGGCCGGATTCGGGTTGCCGAAATCGTGCACGGACACGTACGGCAGCGGCCGGCCGCCGAGTCGCCAGGCCGGCTGGGAGCCGGGGACGTCGCCGGGGATCACCACCGAGCTGGGCACCCCGGCGATCACCCCGTCGACCAGGTTCGGGAAGTAGGACCCGAGCAGCAGCGCGGCCTCCCCGCCGCGGGACGCGCCGGAGACCAGCACGTGCCCGGGATCGACGCCGGGTACGGCGCGTAGCACCGTCAGCGCCTTGGCGAAGTACTCCAGCGGGATGTTGACCAGCGCCTGCGGCAGGCCCGGTTCGGCGAAGTAGGCCAGCGCCATCGCCGGATAGCCGTGGCTGGCCAGCAGTGCCGCGTTCAGGTCATCGCTGATGCCGCCTTCCGATCCGCCGAACACCAGGACGGCCGGGTGCCGCCCGGCCGGATGGGCGGGCAGGTAGAGGTCGGCGTAGATGCCGTCGGGGCCGGGACGGTAGCGGCGCTCGGTCACTCCGGCCGCCTGCGGAGGCTGACGCACGGCCACCGCCTCGGCCAGCTGCCTGCCGGCGGCGGAGGCGGTGAGCCGGACCGTCAGGCCGCCCGCCGACGGGAAGAGCCTGACGTCGTCGAGCGGCGCCGAGGCCGGCGGCTTCATGAACTGGAACAGCCCCATCGGGTTGCGGCCGGTGTAGCTGCCGGAGACCGGCGCCTGGTCCAGGCCGAGTTGCCCGGCAGCGTCGGACCGGTACACCGCAGCCGAACGCCAGACCACGCCTCTGCCGTCCGTCGCGGCCGCCGCCACGGTGATCCCGGCGTCGGCCGGCAGGCCGGTCAGCCGGACGGTCACCGGCACGTCCAGCACCGCGGTCGCCGGGCTGACCGTGATGACCGCATGACCGGACGGACGCGACCCACCGCAGCCGGCCAGCCCGGCCAGCACAAGTGCGGCCGGGACCAGCATCGCCCACTGCCGGCGTCCCCGACGATCTAACATCCCAAGATCGTCGCACGGGCCGGCCGCCGGCCGCCGCCGGGCCGGCCGTCCGGATCAGTCGAGTTCGTGGAAGCAGCAGCCGCCGATCGCGCCGGTGGCGATATTGAGCACGCCGGCATCGGCCTTCGCGGTACCGCGCATGAAGGAACCCGCGTAGCCG
>DASUAC010000596.1:0-3184 GCA_035763985.1 Jatrophihabitans sp.
TCTGGTCCGGCTCAGCCGGAATCCTGCTCGCGATCCACCAACTGACCGACCCCACGCCTGGGCTGCTGGACGTGCTGGATGAGAACGCACCCGAACGCGCGCCGGTCACGGCGTAGCCCAACACACCGAAGGGAGGGATCACCATGGAAGAAGCCCTGCAACTACAGGCCGAAGAGCTCGACCAGAGCCAGGACCGCTGCATAGCCGAGAGCACTAGCAGCATCCCCTTCACCGTCTGCACCGCATAGATCCACTGCTCGTGGCAAATCAGCGCCTGCCGGCGCGGAGGGCCGGCAGGCGCTGAACCCCGCGATGTGACGTCCGGCGCGCGGTTCGTCCTCGCCGAACGGAGGCGATCCGGCCGCCGGTAATGTTGCCGAACATGACTACTACTCCCGTGAATGTCACCGTGACCGGTGCTGCCGGACAGATCGGCTACAGCCTGCTGTTCCGGATCGCGGCCGGTCAGCTGCTCGGCCCGGACACCCCGGTCCGGCTGCGCCTGCTGGAGATCACCCCGGCGCTGAAGGCGGCCGAGGGCACCGCGATGGAGCTGTCCGACTGCGCGTTTCCGCTGCTGGCCGGCATCGACATCACCGACGATGCCCGGGCCGCGTTCGACGGGGTGAACGTGGCGCTGCTGGTCGGCGCCCGCCCGCGTACCGCCGGCATGGAGCGCGGCGATCTGCTCTCGGCCAACGGCGGCATCTTCAAGCCGCAGGGCGAGGCGATCAACGCCGGTGCCGCCGACGATGTCCGGGTGCTGGTGGTCGGCAACCCGGCCAACACCAACGCCCTGATCGCGCGTGCGCATGCCCCGGACGTGCCGGCCGACCGGTTCACCGCGATGATGCGGCTGGACCACAACCGGGCGATCAGCCAATTGGCCGCCAAGACCGGCCGGCCGGTGACGGACATCCGCAAGATGACCATCTGGGGCAACCACTCGGCCACCCAGTTCCCGGACCTGCTGCATGCCGAGGTGGGCGGCAAGAACGCCGCCGAACTGGTCAACGACCAGGCCTGGTACGAGAACGAGTTCATCCCGACGGTGGCCAAGCGCGGTGCGGCGATCATCGAGGCACGCGGCGCGTCCTCGGCCGCCTCGGCCGCCTCGGCGGCCATCGACCACGTCTACGACTGGGTGCACGGCACGGCGGAGAACGACTGGACCTCGGTCGGGCTGGTCTCCGACGGCTCGTACGGCATCCCGGAGGGATTGGTGGCCGGCTTCCCGGCCCGGTCGGTGAACGGCGGCTGGCAGATCGTGCAGGGACTGGAGATCGACGAGTTCTCCCGGGCCCGGATCGATGCCTCGGTCGCGGAGCTGGTCTCGGAGCGGGACGCGGTGGCCGAACTCGGCCTGATCTGACTCGAGCCTGCCACCGCGTGTGTCGCGGCTCGGTCCTGGTCAGCGCCTGCGGTCGCGGCGGTCGTCGCGGCGGTCGGCCCGGTCGTCGCGGCGATCCTCACGCCGGTCTCGTCGCCGGTTGATGCCATGGGCGACGACCACGGCGCCTCCGACCGCGGCTACGGTCCGACGGGTTCGGCGGGCTGCTAACGGCATGTCAGGCTCCTTCCTTGGCGTCGGCCTCCAGGGCGGCCAGCACCGCTTGGGTCGGGATGCGTCCGCTGGCGACCAGCTGGCCGCCGGCGTGCCGGACGGCTGAGCCGAAGGGCGCGGCCCACAGGTTCTCCCACACGAGCAGCACGGCGGATGTTCCCGGATCCATCGTCTCGGCGAGGTCGAGGACGTCCTGTTCGGAGAGCACGATCGCCAGGTCGCTCTCGAACGACCGGAACTCGCCGAGTTCGCCCTCGCCGAGATCGGCGATCTCGTAGGGCTCGAGCGTGCCGTCGTCGTCCTTCTTCAGGAATATCAGGTCCAACACCTTGATCAACCCGCGATCGAGGTAGTCCTTGAGGATCGGTGCCACCTGCCCCTTCCCGAAGTCGGCACCGGGGAACTCCACCACGATCCAGTCGACGGGGCCCAGCTGATCGACATCCAATGCAGTCATAGGTGACCGCCCTTCTGTTCGGCGGACCGGAGTGTCGGTCCGTCCTGACCACCTTGTTCCGCCACCGGGTTTCGTGCCTCCCCCGCGGCGGGTGACATCAGTCGGTGGACAGCTCATCGTCGGGGCGGTTGGGAGCGCTTTACCCGGATTGACTGCTGGTCTCGCGAAAAATCACCGAGACTTTCACCATCCGACTGCACCGCGTTAACGAATCAGATGGTGAAACCGGCTCGAGACGGGAGGGGGCCTGGCCGGTTCTCACATCCCCGCGGACGTCTGAACCGCACCCGCCGGCCACGGTGCCGAAGGCACCCGCCGGCCGCGCTGCCGAAGGCACTGATCGGTCTCGGTGCCGAGAGGGCGTCCGTTCCGAGACGCGCGAAAGGGTTCCTGACCATGCCTGATTCCACCAGGCGCAACTTCCTCATCGCCACCGGAGCTGGCGCCGCAGCCGTCGGCGTCGCCAGCGCACTACCGGGATCGGCCGACGCTGGATCCACGAGCGCTGCGCCGGCCAAGCTGCCGGCCGACGTCCAGCCACTGGTCGCCCATGTGGCCGATCCACGCACCGGCAGCCTGTCACTGCTGGTGGGCGAGCGCGAGGTGACGGTGCACGATCCCGACCTGGTCGCCCGGCTGGCCCGGGCCGCCGCCACCGGGGAGGCCTGATGTCATCGCATCGCGAGGCCCCGGAGATCTCGAAGGATCCGGTTGCCGACAACACCGACGTCTATGCCTTCGTCAGCCCGGACCGTCCCGGCTACGTAACGCTGATCGCCAACTTCATCCCGTTCCAGCTGCCCTATGGCGGCCCGAACTTCTACGAGTTCGGCGACGACGTGCTGTACGAGATCCACATCTCCAACGCCGGCACCGCCCGGGCCGACATCAGCTACCAGTTCCGGTTCACCACCAAGGTGGTCAACCCCGACACGTTCCTCTACAACACCGGGCCGATCGGCTCGATCACCGACACCGCGCACTGGAACCGGCCGCAGTTCTACTCGGTCGCCCGGGTCGAGCGCGGGCGCGATCACGGCGACGAGGGCGGCCGGCGCACGGTGCTGGCCCGCAACCTGAGCGTGCCACCGGTGAACGTCGGGGTGCGCAGCACCCCGGACTACGCGGCCACCTTCACCCAGGCCGCGGTGCACGATCTCGGC